>CAWFBN010000015.1:0-25907 GCA_963813955.1 uncultured Alphaproteobacteria bacterium
TGAAACGAAATTGAGCGCCAGCACCCCTTTTTGGGCGAAATAAGCGCGGTTTTGCTCGGCGTAGGAGCGGTTTTTCGACAGGATGTCGCGCTCGATCCGCACGATGCGCTCCTGGCTCAGGCCCGGCACATGCACGCCCGCCAGTCCGGCGCCGAAATCGATTTTTTCCCGCCGCGTCTGGGCATGAGAATGGTCGTGATCATGCGCGTGGTCATGATCAGGGCCGTGGTGGTGGTCGTGATCGTGGTGATGATGGTGGTCATGGTCATGGTCATGATCGTGATCGCCATGAGCGTGGCCATGGCTATGCGCCTTGGCTTCCTTCGGCGCCTCGCCCGGCTTCTGTCGCCCTCTTGGGTGGCCGTCCCGCATCCGCAAACCGTGCACATTACTCGACCTCCAGTTCCCTGACGCGCATTTCATCGCCGCCGGTCATTTGCACATGACTGCGGCCACATTCCGGACAGGCGCCGAAACGCTCCTCCAGCGGCACGGTCTTTTCGCAATCGAGACACCAGCCGTGCCCCGGCGTGCAAATGATTTCCAGCCGCGCGCCTTCCGCCAATGTCCCGCGCGTCGCCGCGTCGAAACAGAATTCCATCGCCGAGGGATCGACGGCGCTGAGCGCCCCGATCTCCAACCATACTGTTTTTACCCGCGAAAAACCCTGTTTGCGGGCTTCCTCGCGGAATATTTCCACCACGCCCTCGGTCAGCGACATTTCATGCATGCACATCTTCCCGGATTTCGGCGCCGACGCCGATACAGGGATCGAAGACGAAAGCCAACCGCTCGACCGCCGCCGCGCCGCCGCAGTCCCTGCGCCGATCCTTGCGCCGATCAGGCGCCGCACGAAAGGGCCGTCGGGATGAAAATTCCATTCGGTCGGCGCGACGATCGCATAATCCACGATCCTGCCGCCGCCGTCGAGTTTGACCCGATGATAGAGGCGTCCTCGCGCCGAGTCGACCGCCGCAAACCCTCGCCCGGGCCGATGTTGCGGGCGGCCACGATGCCGGAGGGCGCGGCAGCACCCGGCCAGCAGGGCGCGGATCGCATCGAGCGCCGCCGCCATGTCATGGAACCGCGCCGCCAACCGCCCCGACATCGAATGGGCAAAGCCGGCCGCCGCCTGCCGCGCAGCGGCGCCGGTCTCGACGCATCGCCCCGGCAAGACCGGCGCGCGGGCAAAATTCCGGTCCGTCATCGCTTGCGCCACCGCATCGTCATCCGCCTCGCTCAAGAAATCGGGTTTGGTCTCGCACAAATCCCAGTTGGCCTCATCGGCGCGGACCTCCGCCCATTGCCTGGCGAACAGCGCGTCGCCCTGTCGAAAATCGCGCAGCCCTAGTTTTCGGACCGCCTGTTCGACCGAAGCCAGCGAAAGCCCGGTCTCGTCGCGGTCGGGCATCGCGCGCAAAACATCAGGCTCACGCGCAGGGCGTCCACATCCTCGCGCGCCGGCGGCGCGTCGCGCGGCCAGTCCAGCACGCTGGCGCGCAGCATTTCGCCCAATCTTTCGCCCAACACGCGCAAGGCGCGGGCGTGGCTGCGGGCTGGGTCCGGCGTGTGGTTCAGCGCCGCCTCGCCCGCCGCCTCGACAGCCAGCGATTGCGCGGCCGGGCAGAGTGAAAATAGCAAATTCGCCGTCGCCGCCGCCTCCGCGGGGGTTCTGGCCGACGAAAAATCGGCGCGACATCGCCGCGCGGCAACTCGATCCGCACCGCGTGAACAAGATGGTCTCGCGCGGCGACTTTTACGCTCATCAGGCCCACACTCATGGCGCCGATGCTTTCCCGCCTTCCGCACGGCCGCGCAGCAGAAAGGCGCGGCGGTCCAGTTGCAGCTTTTCTTTTGGCGCGGCTTGCGCGGCCTCGGCCAGCCGGAATTTTTCCGCCCTTTCGGCCGGCGTCTCGCGGCGCGAGTCCGGCGCGGCGGGATAGGCTTCCGGCGCCGGCGCGCCATCGAGCAAACCCGGATTGCAAAGCGCATCGAGCGACGCCCGCGCCGTGGCGATGGCGGCGTCCTGATCGCAGAAATCCTGCATCGGCGAGAACAGCGAGCACATCGCCATTGATCCGAAACCCGGCAACTCGCTCAGCCGAAACTCGATCACGCCGCAGGGGAAAGCCACGCCTTGCGTTCCCGTGAAAGAGACCGGCGCGAGAACGAGATTCATGAACCACGGCGTGACGAGGACGCCCAAATTCTGGTCCCCCCAGGCGGATAAACCGACACAGGCGACGTCGAGCGCTGGGTTGCAGATTGGAGCGTCCGCCATGACGCGGCGGTATATGTCGCGGAAATGCGCCTCCAGCCGCGCGGAAAATCTTTCGATCTCCTCGGGCCGCTGCGCTTCATCCATCGCCGAGCCTCATATATTTCAAAGACGCCCCGTCGCAATGCGGACAGCGCCAATCCTCAGGCAAGGCCGAAAACGGCGTTCCCGCCGGAATTTGCCCAAAAAAATCGCCTTCCGCCGGATCATAGACATGCCAGCATACGCCGCATTCCATCTTCGCGGCGTCGTCGAGATTTGGCGCTTGCCCGTCGTTTTCGAAGCTCATTTGAAATAGGCCTCGTCGATTTCCCGCATCCTCTGCGCGCTGTCGCGAAAATCCACTTCCGCCGCGCAGGCGGCGACCGGCGGATCGCCGATTTCGAGCGTATCAAGTATGATCTCGTCCATCGAGTTGAAAAATTGCACCGACCAAACATGTTTGGTCGCGGTGGACAGCACCCTGCACGAGCCATAACCCTTGGAAATCAGACGCACCGCGCCCGCCCCGAGGCTGGCCTGCAGGAAGGACATGTCGTCGGCGCTCATGGGCAGCAGCGTGAAAGTAATGGTGTGCGAAGGCTGGCCCGCCCGATGGGCCTCGGCCCGCGTCTCGATTTCCTTGAGCAGCGGCATGACGTTCATCGCGCCGGGCGGAGGCGCGCCATAGACCAGCGGCTGGCAATTGACCAGCGCGGCGCGGCGGGCGATTTCCGGCAGGCTCGAGACTTCGAGATAATCGGCGAAAAGCTTGCCGTCGCCATTGGTGAAGCGCACCCGCCACAGTCCGGCCATGGTCAACTCGTGGATCTGCGCCACCACCCCGTCCGGCAAGGTGACAACGCCCGACACTTCGCCTTTGCCCAGCGCGTGACCGATCAGTTCACTCTCGTCGGCGGAAAATTCGGTCAGGTCGAACAGTCTCCCCGCCGCGCCTTCCTTTTGCGCCTCGAGCGCCGCCGCGAGTTCCGGCAGCATTTTGGCGACGCGCGGGCAGGCCCGGATCAGATCCTCGGCCTTGCCGGTGGCAAGCATCGAAATCCCGCCCGAACCCGGCCGCCCGATCTCCTCGGCCAGCGGGTCATAGCCGATCGGCATGATGGTCATGGCTTGCTCGGCGCCCTCGGGCGCGACCCAGAATCCGGCTTTCATGCGTCAAGCTCCGTGCGAATGGGTGAACATGACCTTCGGCCCCTGCCCGCCGGTCAGGGCGGGCGCGGCGGGATCGAGCAAGGCTTCGATCTTTTGGCAATAATCCGACCAGTCGAGAATTTTTGGCAGGACGCCAACCGTCTCGGCGCCGCGCGAAAAGGCCAGCGACGGAAAGACGAAGACGTGGAAGCGGGTCTTGAGCTTGGCTTCCGCTTCCGGCGCGACCACCGCGCCGCGCAGGCGCCCCGCAAAAACGCGCAATATTTCGGGGAAAATCACCGCCACATCGCTGGTTTCGCTCCGCCCGACGCCGCCGAAAAACAGCGCCGCATGAAGGCTTTCGCCCTCTGCCTGTGCGAGGAAGGCGTCGATATTGGCCTCGTCGACCAAGGGCAAGCCGTGCCGCTCGGTGAGCGCCCGGACCAGAGCTGTCGTCATGTGCTTTCCCTCAAAAAATCAGCGCAAGTGCTCGGGCAGTTGCGGTTCGCGGTCGATCAGGTCGGCGAAGAGGGAGTCGAAATTCTCTCCGCGCATGGCGGCTTCGAGCCCTTTCAGCGCGTCCTCGATCAACCGGGCTTCCTCGGAGTTGAGAAGGCGGATCGCGGTGTCGATGTGGACCAGCACGTTCGACCCCGGCGACTGCGCGCCGATCAGCAGCATGGACACCCGCCGCTGCTCGTCGCCACGGGCGCAAAGCGCGGAAATCTCGTCGCCTTCGAGGATACGCATCGGGACGCCGAGACACATGGCAAACTCCTCTGTTCAGTCGGCTTAGGCGACGCCCAGCATCCACGCGCCACCGAGCGCAACGGCAGCGCCGGCGATCCGCGACAGGCGCTTGCCCGGACGGAGGCTGGCGAGGCCGAAGCCCACGGCTTGCAGGATCAGGCTCGCCGCCACAAAACCACCGAAGAACAGAGCCTGGCTGGCGGCGGCGGGCGCCTCGGCGCCATGGGCGAAGCCGTGGCATAGCGCGAACAACCCGACCAGCGCGGCTGCGGGCGCGACCGGCATTTTGACGTCGAAGGCAACCAGCAGGCCGAGAACGGCGACCGAAGCCGCAATCCCATATTCAATGAACTCCGGGCGCCTGGGCATGGAAGCCGAGTGCTGCGCCGACAACCATCAAAGCGGCGAACACCGCCGGAATCACCAAGCGCGCGCGGCCGGCGAATTGCGCCGCCCAATAGCCCGTGGCGATCATGGCGAGCAAGTGATCCGCGCCGGTAAAGGGATGGATGAAGCCGTCCGCGAAGCCTGCGGCGTGCAGGCCGGGATGGGCCGAGGCGGCGACTGGGAGCGCCGCGAGGACGGCGGCGGCCGTGGTGATCTTAAGAGTTTTGTTCATGTCATTCTCCCGCACGAAAGTTGGATCCTTTTCCGATCCCATGGGATCGGAAAAGGATCTCTTTTATTGTCTTACGCGTTTTCTTCACGCGAACCGGGTCCCACTTCGCTTGAAAACGCTCTTGAAATACGCGCCTCGTAGCTCATCATGTCGATATCGTTGGCGAGCAGTGGCTCGACGGCCTCATCTTCCGCGCGGCGCTGGCAGGGCGCGCCCCAATCTTCCAGAAATCGCCGCCGCGATTTCGACCGCCATATCCAGTCGCGCGCGCACCGGCGCGGTGAGCGGGCCGCCCCAGTCTTCGAGGTCAAGCGGCTGGCACCCGACCAGAGCCAGTTTTTCAGGATAGGCGCCCAGCAGATCGGCGGCGCTCAAGACTTCCTGAAAGCCGGTCTGATGCAGGCTCATCTTTTTGGCGCCGGTGAATTTGGGCACTTCATCATTCTCGACGATCTTGAGCGTTCCCGGCGTCAATCCGTAATCTATGGCGTCGAACACCAGCAGATAATCGGCCTCTTCGACGAAATGCACAAGATAAAGTCCCTGCGTTCCGCCGTCGAGCAGGCTGACGTTTTCCGGCAGGCGGTAGCGGGCGTGGAAGTGCTCTACCGCCCTCACGCCAAAGCCTTCGTCGGCCCACAGGATATTGCCGATGCCGAGTACGAGGATTTTGGGAGGAGCCATGTTCACTCCTTGTCGTCGCGGAACTGGCGCTCGCCGGAAATCATCGAGGAAATCATGCTCTGGCGCGACATGATGTCTTCGCGCAACGCCGCGTAAATATGGACGAAGGTGAAGATGATCAGGGCCCACATGCCGAGATGATGGAAGGTGTGCACGTCCTGGCTGTTGGGAAACACCGAGAATACCCAGCCGAACAGCTTGTATTGCCAGCTTCCCCTGCCCGCGCCTTCCGAGTAGAGCGCGAAGCCGGTGCAAATCATGAACAGGGTCACCAGGGTGAAAACACCGAACATCACCGTGTGGGCCAGCGGATTATGACCGACATATTGCCTGGGATATTTTTCGAGAAACAGATACCAGCGAATTTCCAGCCACCAGCCCTGCCAGAAGGTCTTGCTCCAGAAAGGCACGTAGAAAAGCTGCTTGGCATGGGCGTTGCCCACAAAGGCCCAGTAGATCCGGCCCACAAAGGCCGCCGCCATGACCTGTCCGGCGGCGAAATGGGCGAAGCGGATATAGCCCATCTGGAAATGGGCGCTGGCTTCGCCCGACAGGCTGGCCGGCGGCGAGGCGATCAGATAGCCGGTCACGAAAAGCACGGTCATCGCCGCGGCGTTGAGCCAGTGCCATAGGCGCACCGGCGCCTGGTAGACATAGACCGTGCGGCGCGCGACGGCCTTCTCGCCCCGCGAGTCCAGAATATCGGTGGTCTGATAGGCGATGGCCTGCTGGTCAAACCTTTTCACATTATCGCCGGTCAATTCGGTCATGACGGCCTCCCAGAATGTTTTTTGGTTTTCCCTTCTCCCCTTGCGGGAGAAGGTGGTCCGAAGGACCGGATGAGGGGAACGCGCCGCAGCCCCCTCATCCGGCGCTGACGCGCCACCTTCTCCCGCAAGGGGAGAAGGGGATGCATCCGCCGCCGTCTTACCTCACCGTCACCTTGGCCATTTCCTGACCGTCCGGGCTCATCACATGGGTCGAGCAGGCGAGGCAGGGATCGAAGGAATGCAGGGTGCGCAGGATTTCCAGCGGCTGGGTCGGGTCGGCCATGGGCGTGTCCATGAGCGCGGCCTCGAAGGCGCCAATATTGCCGTTGGGATCGCGCGGGCTACCATTCCATGTGGTCGGCACCACCGCCTGGTAATTGTCGATCTTGCCGTCCTTGATCTTGACCCAATGCGCCAGCGCGCCGCGCGGCGCCTCGGTGAAGCCGACGCCCTTGACCTCGGCGGGCCAGGTCTTGGGGTCCCATTTCTCGACATTGGCGGTCGAGCTGTCGCCGGCCTTGATGTTGGCGATGAGCTTTTCCTGAAAATGCTTCATCTTATAGGCGGCCCATTGGCATTCCAGCCCGCGCGCCGCTGTGCGGCCCAGCGTCGAGAACAGGGCCGGAACCGGCAGATCGAGGTCTTTCAATACCTTGGCGACCGGTTCCTTGAACTCCGGCTTGTTTTGGGCATAGCCGATGATCCAGCGGGCGAGCGGCCCGACCTCCATCGCATGACCCTTCCAGCGCGGCGCCTTGATCCAGGAATATTTGCCGCCCTCGTCGAGATTCTCGATATTGGTCTTGGTTCCCTTGGCGTTGGGGCCAAGCTCGTAATGCGGATCGGTCACGCCGTCCCAGGGGTGCAGGCCCTTGGTTTCGTCGGGATATTTATACCAGCTATGGGTCACGAACTCCTGGATCTCCGCCGGATCACGGAGGTTGATCGGGAAAACTTCCGCCAGATTGCCGTTGATGATCGCGCCTTGCGGCAGCAGCAGGTTGGGGGCGCTGTAATCATTGGCGTGTTCGGGAATGTCGCCATAGCTCATGACCGATTTGCTCGACAACCCGCCGCCGTAGAGCCAGTCCTTGTAGAAGGAGCCAATCGCCATCAGGTCGGGGATATAGACCTGATCGGTAAATTCGATCGAGCGGTCGATGATCTCGGTGACATAGTTGAGGCGCTCCATGTTGAGCGCGCCGACGCCGCCGATACCATCGACATTGATCGGACAGGGCACGCCGCCGACCAGCCAGTTGGGATGAGGGTTCTTGCCGCCGAAAATGGTGTGGATCTTGACGATTTCCTTCTGGAAATCGAGCGCTTCGAGATAATGCGCCACCGCCATCAGATTGGCTTCGGGCGGCAGACGATAGGCCTTGCTGCCCCAATAGCCGTTCCTGAACGGGCCAAGTTGGCCGGACTCGACAAAGCGCTTGAGGCGGCCCTGCAAATCCTTGAAATAGCCCGGCGAGGACAGCGGCCAAGGCGAGATCGACTGCGCCAGCGCCGAGGTGGCCTTGGGATCGGCGGACAGCGCCGACACCACATCCACCCAGTCAAGCGCATGGAGATGATAGAAATGCACGATGTGGTCGTGCACCTGCAGCGCCAACTGCATGATGTTGCGGATGGAATTGGCGTTTTCCGGAATTTTGATCGCTAGCGCGTCCTCCACCGAGCGCACCGAGGTCAGCGCGTGGGTGCCAGTGCAGACGCCGCAGATCCGCTCGGTAAAGGCCCAGGCGTCGCGCGGATCGCGCCCGCGTAAAATGACCTCGATGCCGCGCCACATCGTGCCGGTCGAGACGGCGTTGCGGATGACATTATTTTCATCGACATTCACTTCGACGCGCAGATGACCTTCGATCCGGGTGACGGGATCGACGACGATGCGCTTGCCGGAATTGTCGAGATTGAAACCGTTCGGTGTCTGGACCGTCATGGTTGCGTTTCCTCAATTTTTTGAATTTTTGGCGGCGTGGAATGCGGCGCTCAGCCTTTCGGCGGCGGCGTCTTGTCGTCGTGCTTGACCGCGACGCGGCTGATCGCGGTGACGGCCGCATGCGCGACGACGCCACGCCCACGACGGCGGCTGCGGTCATGCCGATCTTGTCGGCATTGGCCTCCACGCCAAACTGTTTGATGTTGGTGAGGCGCTCGTAGAACGGCCCCTTGTCCCAAAAACCGTCTTCCGAACAGCCGATACAGCCATGTCCCGACTGGATCGGGAAGGACACGCCATTGTTCCAGCGCACGGTGGAGCATGCATTATAGGTGGTCGGCCCTTTGCAGCCCATCTTGTAGAGACAGTGGCCCTTGCGCGCGCCCTCGTCGTCCCATTCCTCGACGAATTGGCCGGCGTCGAAATGGGGACGGCGATAGCATTTGTCGTGGATGCGCTGGGAATAGAACATCTGCGGCCGGCCCTGCCGGTCGAGTTCGGGCAGGCGGCCGAAGGTGGTGATGAAGGTCACGACGCCGGTCATGACTTCGGCGATGGGCGGGCAGCCCGGCACTTTGATGATGGGCTTGTCGGTGATGACCTTGTCGATCGGCGTCGCAGCGGTCGGGTTGGGCTTGGCCGCCTGCACGCATCCCCAGGAGGCGCAGGCGCCCCAGGCGATGATGGCGGCGGCGTCCTGCGCCATGCATTTGAGCTTTTCGACGAAGGGCTTTCCGCCGTCGATGCAGAACATGCCGCCTTCATTGAGCGGCGGATTGCCTTCGACCGCCAGAATATACTGGCCTTTGTATTTTTCCCTGATCTCTTCGAGGATGGCTTCGGCCTGATGGCCGGCGGCGGCCATCAGCGTGTCGTCGTAATCGAGCGAGATCATCGACAGGACCACATCCTTGACCAGAGGATGCGCCGATCGAATAAAGCTTTCCGAACAGCAGGTGCATTCCAGCCCGTGCATCCAGATCACCGGGACGCGCGGCTTGGTCTCCAGCGCCTGTGCGACGGTGGCGGCGCCGGTCGCGCCGAGGCCCATGCTGGCGGCGGTGAGGCTGCAGAATTTGGTGAAGCTGCGGCGGGTCACGCCCTGCCGGCGGATCACGTCATAAAATGTCTCGGTCGCAGACATGCGGCCCCTCCCCTATCCCGGATCGTTTCCACCATTATGCTGGCGGTTAGGGGGACATCCGCAAAAGGGGCCGCCACTTGCGGCGATTTGTCGCATTTTCCTTTTTTAGCTTGTTTTTTCAATATGTTATAATAGAGGCCGCCCTATCAGCGCGCTCGCGCGGACGGCCCAAGGTGGAAAGTTTGCTGGC
The DNA here is from genome assembly GCA_963813955.1 of uncultured Alphaproteobacteria bacterium. Taxonomy (GTDB): domain Bacteria; phylum Pseudomonadota; class Alphaproteobacteria; order Rhizobiales; family Beijerinckiaceae; genus Rhodoblastus. Next base: position 9,515 of record CAWFBN010000015.1, read on the forward strand.
GCCCGTAAAGACTTCGCTTTCCAGTTCAGCTTTTTTAAGCGCGGGGCCGTCATTGCGAGCGAAGCGAAGCAATCCAATACGCGGCTAGCAGTGGATTGCTTCGCTTGCGCTCGCAATGACGCTGACTAATTCAATGGCCCGGATCGGCGGCGGCGGGATCTGCGTCGGTGAGGGGATCGATCACCGGGCCCGGATCGGGAATTTCCGCCGGAGGCCCCACCGGAGGCGCTGGGGTCGGCGGGATCGGCTCAGGCATGGGCGGTTGGGGTGTGGGCGGACCGGACGGAAATGGCGGCCTTCCGGGGACTTCATCGGGAGGAGCGCCGGGGGGCAGGTTGACCGCCCAAAAGGGCATTTTTTCGCGCGCGCTCAAGCCACTACAATCGATCATCGCAATCTCGCTTTCCAACTTCAAAAAAGACGGCGCCCGGTTGTGGAGGACGCCGTCGAAAATCACGCCGCGGCGCGCTGGTTGACGCCGCCTTCGGCGAGTTGATTGAGCGCCTGATCCGCAGCACGTTCCTCGTCCAGATTCTGCTGGAGAAGTTCGGCGCAGTCGTTGCGCCCGAGCAGCTTCGCCCAAGCGATCAAACTGCCGTAACGGGTGATTTCGTAATGCTCCACCGCCTGGGCCGAAAAAATCAGCGCGGCGTCGAGGATGCGCGGATTTTCGACTTCGGCGGCGGTCTCATCGGCTTCCTTGAGGATGCCGTCGATCGCGGGGCAATCGACGCCCTGGATTTCCGCGCCGTGCAGCCGGAAAACTTCCTCCAGTCGCTGAACCTGGTTCTGGGTCTCGCGCAGATGCTTCTCGAAGCCTTGCTTCAACTGAGGCTCCGTCGCCTTCTCGATCATGGTCGGCAGGGCCTTCAGGATTTGGTTCTCCGCGTAATAAATGTCGCGGAGCGTGTGAACGAACAGGTCGTCCATCGATTTGACGTCTTTCGAGAACCAACTCATGGTCGACTATCCTTTAGTTGTGTCGGAGGGTCCGCCGGTAAAACAGGCGGTTGCCCAACAACGTTTTGTAATTGTCGCGGTTCCTAAAAGCGTCTTTACAGTTTGCTTATTTTTTCTTGACCTTGACTTCAAAAATCGCGCCGCTCTCCAAAACGTTACCTTGTCTCATCACTTCGCCGCCAGCGTCGCCATGGACCTGCCCCGTCGCGAAACTGGCGCCGGCCGCCATGATCGGGCCTCGGGGGGTCCATCTCGCAAGTCCCGGCCAAGGCCAGGTTTGAGCTTGCAAGGCGGACGGGATTATTCCAGTTCGGGCTCGCCCCAAAAAAGAAGCGCCGAACTCATCGGCGCCCAGAGTGCTGCGTTCGGATCGACCAGAAGGTCAGTCGCCATCCACAGCCTTCTTGACTTCCTCCTTGGCGCCGCCAACCGTTTTCTGAGCTTTGCCTTTAACTTCCTGCGCCGCACCCTTGGTGCGCAACTTCGGATCGTCTATCGCCGAACCTGCTGCTTGCTTGGCTTTGCCCATGGCTTCGTTGGCTGCGCCCTTGATCTTGTCCGATGTGCCCGTCATGCACTTCTCCTTTCTTGAGAATGTTCAGCCCCCGAACAACCGACATCAGGCTAAGTCGTTCCACTGAAAACAATTTGCACGCTCCAATCACAAGCGCAGCCTGGACAAGAACTATCTGGCTCTAAACATGACTAAGTTGAAGCAGAACGAGATGTTAAGCAATTGGCGTGAAACCGCATCCGCACGTTCGAGTCGATCTGCCCCCCGGATGGAACCGCTCTTGCCGCGCGGCGTTTTGCCAAATCTAGCGGAGGAAGGCCTCGTGGAAGGCACTGATACCATGCCGGACCTGGAAAGGATCAAAGACAAGGCGCGGGATGTCCGCGTGGATGTCGATGAACTCGCGGCGGAAAGTGTCGAGGCTTTGCGGAAGGCGGTCGATCGGCTGACAGTGGTGTTGCAGACCAACGCGATGATGGCGCGCGACGCCGGGTCCGCGAAAATCGGCGAGATCAAGCAGGCGGTTCGACGCAATCCGCTCTCCGCCTTGGCGCTGGCGGCGGGATCGGGGCTCATCGTCGGATTGTGGCGGCAGAGAAACATTCGCTGACTTCTCGATAATCGCCTGTCGCGCCCAGGCTCATTTGGCGCGCTCATCAAAAACTCGGGGTCAATCACGTGAAACATCAACCGGTAACGCCGCCCATGCAGGGCGAGGCGACGATTGAGCCACGCTATGTGGTGCTCGTCGACCACCAGCCCAAGCGAGGCTTCGAGTTCCGCGAAGACGCCGAGCAGGAGGCGCGCCGGATATTGGAGCGTTTCCCCCATCTCAACGTGACCGTCGAAAACGAGGAAAGCGCTCTCTCAAGCCGCCCCAGGGGTCGTTCGGGCTTCGGTTGAACACCGCACGGCCCAAGCTAGAGATCTGTTTTTAATTGTATTTCAGGAACCACCCTTGGCGGATCGCGTTAGGACTGGACCGGGAATGAACCCGTGAAGACAGGAGAAATGCATGGCTGGATCTCAAAGCGGCTCCGGATCTGGATCTCAAGGCGGCTCTCATGAGCAACATGTGAAAGCGGGCCAGCAGAGCAGCGGCGGCACACATGAACAGCATGTGAAGGCCGGCGAGCAGAGCCACAAGAACACCGGTTCAGGCTCCTCGGACAAGAAAAGCGGCGAAAGCAAGCCGGGTTCTTCGACCCAGGGCGGCACGCATGAGCAGCACGTCAAGGCCGGCGAGCAGAGCCACAAGAACAAGTGAAGGCCCGCATAGCGGGCTGATCATGAGGTTCGCTGAAGGGGAGCCAACAAATCTGGCTCCCCTTGTTGTCGTTTAAAGACGAAAGAGAGCGAAATGGCTCCACGCGCGAACTGGAAAGGTCATTTGCAACTCGCGGCCCTCTCTTGTCCGGTTGCGCTTTATACCGCTGTCTCCGCTTCCGAGCGCGTCGTCTTCAACACCATCAACCGCGATACCGGACATCGCGTGCGGCGCGAATTCATCGACAGCGGGACGGCGGACGCCGTGGCAAAAGAGGATCAAGTCAAAGGCTACGCCACCGGCAAGGATCAATACATTATTCTTGAAGCCGACGAACTCGCCTCTGCTGCGGTCAAGAGCGACAAAATTCTAGCCGTCTCCGCTTTCATCGGCGCCGACGACATGGATGAGGCTTTTTTCGACAAGCCCTATTATCTGGCGCCGGCGGAAAAAGCCGGCGCGGAGGTTTTTGCGCTGATTTGCGAAGGCCTGAGGCGCCGCAAGGCAATGGCTCTCGCCCATGCCGTGTTGTTCCGCCGTCTGCGCGCGGTGGCGCTGCGGCCGGAGGGCGATGGACTGATCGCGACGACGTTGCATTTCGATTACGAGGTGCGTCCCGCCAAGGATGTTTTTGACGAGGTGGGAAAGCTTGAGATCAAGGGCGAAATGCTCGACCTCGCCAAGCATATCATCAACACCAAGAAAGGGTCCTTCGATCCGGCCCAATTCCAGGACCACTATGAGGCGGCGGTGGCGGAACTGGTGAAGGCCAAGATCGAGGGCCGGACGATCTCGCCTCCGAAACAAGCCAAACCGCGCGGAAAAATCGATCTTATGCAGGCCTTGCGCGAAAGCGCGGGTTCGGCGCGCCCGCCTCATCCACGCGGCGCAAAACGGCCGCTCGGCCCGCCGAAGCGTCGCAAAAACCCAAGACCGCAAAGGGGCGCCGCAAGGCGGGCTGATCCATGGCGCTGACGCTCTATCGCAAGAAGCGGAATTTCGACGCCACGCCGGAGCCACGCGGCGAGGCTGTGGCGTCAGGACAAAATATATTTGTGGTCCAGAAGCACGACGCGCGGCAATTGCATTACGATTTTCGGCTTGAGTTGGACGGCGTGCTGAAAAGCTGGGCCGTGGCCAAGGGGCCGAGCCTCGATCCCGCCGTAAAGCGGCTGGCGGTCGCGGTCGAAGACCACCCGCTCGAATATGGCGATTTCGAAGGGACGATTCCCAAGGGCGAATATGGCGGCGGAACGGTCATCGTCTGGGACCGGGGCACATGGCGGCCGGACGGCGATCCGCAAAAAGGTCTCGCCAAGGGTCATCTCGAATTCGAGCTGTTCGGCGAGAAGCTGCATGGCCGCTGGCATCTGGTCCGGATGGCGCCAAAGCCCAAGGAAAAACATGAAAACTGGCTGCTGATCAAGGGCGACGACGAGGCCGCGCGTTCTGAAAAGGATGGGGATATCCTGGTCGAACAGCCCAACTCCGCCAAGACCGGCCGCGACCTCGCCGCCGTCTCCAAAGAGGCGCCGGGCTGGTCTTCGAAAAGCGGAAAATTGCCGGGGCCGGTTGACCCCTCGAAAGTGAAAGGCGCGAAAAAGGCGAAAATGCCGGGTTTCGTCGAGCCCGCGCTGGCGTCGCTGGCCCCGTCGCCGCCATCGGGCGAGCGCTGGCTGCATGAAATCAAATACGACGGCTATCGCCTTCAGGCGCGCATCGAAGCGGGACAGGTGACGCTTCTGACCCGCAGCGGTCTCGACTGGACGCATAAATTCGGCGACCGGATCGTCGCGGCGCTCCGCGCCCTGCCCGTCGACTCCGCGCTGCTCGACGGCGAACTCGTCGTCGAGAATGGCGCCGGCGCCTCCGATTTTTCCGCCTTGCAATCCGACCTCAGCGACAACCGCAGCGACCGTTTCATCTTCATCCTTTTCGACGCGCTTTTCCTCGACGGCTATGATCTGCAAGCGGCGCCGCTGATCGAACGCAAGGCGCTGCTCAAAAGCCTGCTGCCCGCCAAAGCCCCCTTGCGCTACAGCGATCATTTTGAAGAAGATGGCGAGTTGGTGCTGCGCCATGTCTGCCGCATGAGCCTCGAAGGCATCGTCTCGAAATTGCGCGACGCGCCCTATCGCTCGGGGCGCGGCAAAAGCTGGCTCAAGGCCAAATGCTCGGCGCGGCAGGAATTCGTCATCGGCGGCTATGTGCCGTCATCGACCTCGCGCAAGGCGATAGGCTCGCTCGTGCTCGGCGCTTTCGACAAGGGCGCGCTCGAATACGTCGGCCGCGTCGGGACCGGCTTCACCCAGAACATGGCGGCGGAGCTTTTCGCGCGGCTTGAAACTTTGCAGACCAAAGCCTCGCCCTTCGCGCAGAAACTATCGTCGGAGGAAGCGCGACAGGTGGTTTACGTGGAGCCGAAGCTGGTCGCCGAAATCGAGTTTCGCGCCTGGACCGCCGACGGCCATCTGCGTCACGCCGCCTATCGCGGCTTGCGCGAGGACAAGCCGGCCAGTTCCGTCGTGCTTGAAACCCTCGCGCCAAAAACCCCGCCGAAAGAGCCGCGAACCATGGTCAAGCTGACCCATCCTGACCGGCTTTACTGGCCCGACGCCGGCGTCACCAAGCAAGGGCTGGCCGATTATTACGCCGAGATTTTCCCCTTCGCCGCGCCCTTTATTGTCGGGCGTCCGCTGGCGCTGCTGCGCTGTCCGGACGGCATCGACGGCCAGCAGTTCTTTCAGAAACATCCCTGGAAGGGCATGGGTTCGGCCATCCTTCCGGTCGAGGACCCCGAGGGCGAAACAGCCATCGCGATCAAGGACCTCGACGGCATGATCAGCCTCGCGCAAGGGGCGGCGCTGGAAATTCATCCCTGGGGCTCGACCCTCGCCGACTGGGAGCGGCCGGATATTCTGATCATGGACCTCGACCCCGGCGACGGCGTGGCGTGGGAAAATGTCATCGCCGCCGCGCGCGAAATTCGCGAAAGAATGGAGAGCGCGGGGCTGACGGCTTTTGTGAAAACTTCGGGCGGCAAGGGGCTGCATGTGGCGGCTCCTCTCAAGCCGCAAGCCGAATGGCCGGAGGTGAAAACTTTCGCCAAATCCTTTGCCGACGCCATGGCCGCCGATAGTCCCGACGCCTATGTCTCCACCATTCCCAAGGCGCGGCGGCAGGGGAAAATCCTCATCGATTATTTGCGTAACCAGCGTGGCGCGACCGCCATCGCGCCCTATGGCGCGCGGGCGCGGCCCGGCGCGCCCGTCTCGATGCCGCTCGACTGGGAAGAGCTGAGTCCGGCGATCGGCCCCGCGCATTTCACCATCGCCAACGCGCCGACGCGCCTCGCCAGCTTGAGCAAGAACCCATGGGAAAATTTCCACGAAGCCGCCGCGCCGCTGGAGCAAGGGCGCCGGCGCGCGAAAAAGAAAGCGTGAGGAGGGCGTCATGGCCCAGGTTTCAGGACGGGAAAGCCAAATCGACCAGCCTGTTGAAACAAAACCCTATGAGGGTTCGGCTGGCGGCTGGGGATCGCTGAGAGGCATCAGCGAGGTTTTCGCGCGCGAAATGTCGAGTCCTGGGGTGCTCGAAACGCTGGCGCGGCAGAACAAGGCGGGCGGGCATATGTGCACCTCCTGCGCCTGGGGGAAGCCCGCTGTCCCGCATGCGTTCGAGTTTTGCGAAAACGGCGCCAAGGCCACGATCTGGGAGCTGACGCGCGACCGCTGCACGCCCGATTTTTTCGCAGAACACACGGTGTCGGAATTGCGCGAATGGAGCGATTTCGATCTCGAAATGCAGGGGCGGCTGACCCATCCGCTGATGTATGATGCCGGGGTCGACAAATATGTTGAATGCGACTGGGACGAGGCTTTCGAAAAAATCGGCGCCCATCTGAAGGCGCTCGATCCGAAATCCACGGTTTTTTACGCGTCAGGCAAGGCAAGCCTCGAAACCTCGTTTCTCTATGGCCTGTTCGCCCGCTTCTATGGGCATAACAACCTGCCCGACAGCTCCAACATGTGCCACGAGACCACCTCGGTCGGCCTGAAAAAGGTGATCGGATCGCCGGTTGGCACCTGCGTGCTGGAGGATTTCGACCATTGCGACGCCATTTTCTATTTCGGCCAGAATCCCGGCTCCAACAGCCCGCGCTTCCTGCATAATCTTCAGGACGCGGCGCAGCGCGGCTGCAAGATCGTCACCTTCAATCCCGTGCGCGAAATGGGGCTGATCCGCTTCATCAATCCGCAAAATCCGGTGCAAATGCTGACCGGACACGCGACTGAATTGTCGCATCAATATTTACAGGTCCGGCCCGGCGGCGACATCGCCGCCATCATGGGCCTGTGCAAACATATCGTGGCAGTCGACGACCGACGCCCTGTTATCGACCGCGATTTTATCGCTCAGCATACGCAAGGGTTCGAAGCTTTCATCGACGCGGCGCGCGCCGCCGACTGGGACGAGATCGAAAGTGTTTCCGGCCTTTCCCGCGCGGACATCATGGCGGCCGCCGAGGTTTATATCGCGGCGGAACGGGTCATTGGTGTCTACGGCATGGGCCTGACCCAGCATGTCCATGGAACGCAAAGCATCGGCATGCTGGTCAATCTCCTTTTTTTGCGCGGCAATATCGGGCGTCAGGGCGCGGGCATCGCGCCGGTGCGCGGCCATTCCAACGTGCAGGGCCAGCGCACGGTCGGCATTTCGGAAAAGCCCGAACTTGTGCCGCTCGACAAGCTTGCGGCCCAGTTTTGCTTCGATCCGCCGCGCGAAAAAGGTCGCACCACCGTGGAAGTTTGCGAGGGCGTCATCGACGGTTCGGTGCGCGCCTTCCTCAGCCTCGGCGGCAATTTTGTGCGCGCGGCGCCCGAGCGCGAGGCCGTGGAAAGCGCCTGGCGCAACCTCGATATGACCGTGCAAATCTCGACCAAGCTCAATCGCAGCCATCTCGTGCATGGCAAATCGGCCTTCATCCTGCCCTGCCTGGCGCGCTCGGAACTGGACCAGCAGGCCAGCGGTCCGCAGGCGGTGTCGATCGAGGACAGTTTTAGCCATATCTACGGGTCGATGGGGCGGCGCGCCCCGGCCAGCGAGCATCTGCTTTCGGAACTGGCTATTGTCGCCGGGCTGGCCAAGGCCACCCTGCCCGAACATCCCTATTGGCTGTGGGACTGCTGGACCGCCGATTACGGGCGGGTGCGCGATCTGATCGCCAAAATCTGGCCGGAAGAGTTCCACGATTTCAGCCAGCGCATGTTTGAGCCGGGCGGCTTCTATCGCGGCAACGCCGCGCATGGGCGGATTTGGAAAACCGCGAGCGGCAAGGCCGAATTCACCGTGCCGACGGTGATGGCCGCCAACGATATCGAGGACGCGCCGGGCCGCTACAACCTGATCACAATGCGATCCAACGATCAGTTCAACACCACGATCTATGGCTTCAGCGACCGTCTGCGCGGGTTGGAGGGGTCGCGGCAAATTGTGCTTGTCAGTCCGGCCGACATGGCGCGAGCCGGTCTCGCCGAGGGCGACAAGGTGCGCCTCGTCTCCGACGCCGGCGACGGCAAGCGCCGCGCGGTGGACGACCTGAGCGTCACGCCCTTCGACTTGCCCGTTGGCTGCATCGGCGGCTATTTCCCGGAGATGAATGTGCTGGCGCCGCTGTCGCGCCATGACGAGATGTCGAAGACGCCCGCGTCGAAAGGGGTGCCGGTGCGGATCGAGAAAATGGCGAGCTAGGAGCGCTTGGCTTCAGCCTTGATGCTTTTGCGAAGAGCGTCGAAAATATCGACCACATTGCTGGCCGAGGGCGTGTCCTCGCTCGCCTTGACCGGGAGCGATGTCCGCCCCTTCTGCTTGGCGGCGATCAATTCGGCATATTTTTCCTGCATGGGATCATGCGCCAGTTTCGGGTCCCAGCGGTCGTCCATTTTCGCCATCAATTCCTCGATCAGATCGAGCGCCCGCGCATCGATTTTCGGCGCGACAATGCCGCCGAAAACCTCTTGCGCGTCCCTGATCTCATCGGCGTAATGCAAGGTCCATACGATGATGCCGTTGTCGAGCGGCTTGAGCATCACCGGCCGCTCGCGCTGAAACAGCACCACACGCGACAACGCCGCCATGCCGGTCGCCTTCATCGCGTCGCGGATGACGGCAAAAGCCTCTTCGCCGACCGGATCGCCGGGGGTGAGATAATGCGGCTTGTCGTACCAGATCGCGTCAATCTCGCCTGCGGGAATGAAGCTTTCGATGTCGATGGTCGCCGTGCTCTTCAGCGCGAGCGCTTTGAGTTCCTCGTCCTCGAACAGGACGAAATCATCCTCAGCCTTGGCGTAGCCCTTGACGAGATTGTCCTCTTCCACCGGCGCTCCGTCGAGGGCGTCGACATAGCGGCTTTCGACCCGATTGCCCGTGCGCCGGTTGAGCACATTGAAACGGATCTTGGCGTTGTCCGTCGTCGCCGGAGTCATCGCCACCGGACAGGTCACCAGCGACAGTTTGAGATAGCCTTTCCAGAACGGGCGCGGGGCCATAGGTTTTCCTCAATAACAAGGGGCCGGCCCGCATTGCGCGGCCGGCCGAAGGAAGCTTGATTATCTCGATGCTTGCTTGTCGAGTTCGCGCGCCATTTCGAGATGGTGTTCGAGCGTTGGCGCGGTTTTTTCCGCCCATTGCTTGAGGTCCGGATTTTCGCCGCTCTTGGCGTAACGCTGGAAGGCCGACACGGCGCTCTTGTGCGCGCTGTATTGATCGTCGCGATATTGCTTGTCGAAATCGGCGCCGTTCAACTGTCGTCAGCTTGTCGAGCATCGACTGCTGCGACGAAGTGGGATCGCCCGGAATCGTGACATTGATATTCTTGGTCTGCACGAGAGTTTTCAATTCGGTCGAAGTCTTCTGATGGTCCGTGATCATCTGTTTGGCGAATTTTTGGGTCGCGGCGTCGCCTTGCTTGAGCGCCAATTCGCTCGACCGGATTTCGAACAAATCGCCTGTCGCCGCCTCGGTCACGAAATCACCCGTTGACGGGCTCATGCCCAGGGCCGAGTTGACGCCCATTTTTTCACTGGCCGATTCCGCCAGCGCCGGCGCGCAAAACAAAAGGCAGGCCGCGGCAAAACTCAATGTCTTCATGATCATTTCTCCCGTCTGACGGCCAAGGGCGTCATTGCGAGCGGAGCGAAGCAATCCATTGTTGCGCAGACTGGATTGCTTCGCTCCGCTCGCAATGACGATGTTAAACGCTGCTTGCGAGTCATCGTTCCAATAAACGCAACTCAATCATGCAATAACGGCGATCATGCGCGCGCGATGCAAGCATAAATCTGTAAAGCATGATCTATGCATTAGATGACTTTGATGGAACCTTGCGCCAAAAATAACATTGACCTGTCAAATACCGCAAAGGGAGACTTTTGATGGCGCCAGGCATGACTGAGAAGGAGCGCAGGGATCTGGCGGAACAACGCGCGAAGCGCGAGGTCTCGCAGCCCTATTCGACTGAAGTCGAAGATCGCGAAGCTGAGAAAGCGCAAAAGGAAAAGCCCGCTCCGCCGGCCAAATCCGACAGGAGGCATCATGACCAAGAGCAGTGAAAACGTTCGACAACATCCCCCCATCGCCGCCCCCCTGAACCGATTGATGTGCCCTCTTAATCCGGTGACGGATGAGCGGTTCCATACCCGGAAAAGCTTTGATGAAAAAAATTGATACTAATTGCGAAGCTGCCGCTGGTTATTACTTCACCATGACGGCTTAACGCCGTCGTCTATGGCAATTTAATCATCAGATATCGGAACACTCGCGGCCGTTTCGGCGTTTTCTTTACAAAATAAAACAGGGGAAACGCGAAATGAGCATCAAGTTCACGACACTACTGGGAATAGCCGGCGCCTGCGCGCTGGCCTCGACAAACGGCTTCGCACAGACCGCCGTCCTCTCCCACAACGCTCTGATCGTCGCCCAGAACGGCATGTCCGGCAACGATAGCCGCGACAACACGATCCAGAAACAGACCAATCCGCGCGAAAACGGGACCAGTCAGAGCGAAAGCCGGGACGGCGCCAACAAAAATGGCCAGCCGCAGAAATAGACTGGAGACCGAGATGGGCGAATTGACTTACCGCATCTTGCCGAATGGCGATCAATGGCGGCTCGAACACGACGGTCAATCCATCGCCTATACGACGCGGACGGCCGCTTTCGAGGCGGCCGTCAATGCCGCGCAGGGAGCCATGCGCAGTACCGAAGAGGTCCGGATCCACGTTGAACCGGCGCCAAAGTCAGAGTCTTCCGGGTTGCTTTCGCCACAATGAATTTTGCGAATGCTCAGATGGACAAGCTTAAATCCCATCGTCTTATTCATGTGATGGCCGTTCATTTTATATTCGGCCTTTTCATTGGATTGACCTGCGCCGGTCTGCTGTTGGCGTTCGATTTCGTCGGATTGCGCAGCCTGATCTGGCGAGCCGACGCCGCGACCGGCGATCTGATCCTGTTCCTGGCTGGATTCGCGGAAACCTTCGGCGGCATCGTGTCCGCCACGGCGATCATGATTCTCCCCTACGAAGATGAATTATACTGAGATAACATCATGAAATCACTGACTCTTATGACTGTCATCCTTTTGCTTGGCTGCGCCCGGGGACTGGCGCAGGACACGCCCGCGCCCACCACCGATCTCTCCAGGAAAAATGGCGACTTGAGCGACAAGCTGAACGCGACCGACGGCGTCATCCGGCCGGAAACGAATATCGATCCGGGCATGAGAAAATCCGCCCCGGCGGAGGGCTCCACGCCGGTCATCCCGCCGCCGGGTTCTCCCGGCGGCCCGAAAGGCGTCGAGCCAAAATGAGATCAATGCGGCTCGGACCCGCAGGGCACATCGAAGGCCGTTTCAATTTCGGCGGCAAATATCTGCTCGTCCGGACAGCGGCGCGACGGAAGCATCTCCGTCGGACCATCGGTAAAAGGTCCATCGACGAAGCCGAACACGCCGAAGCGGTCGACCATGATGCGGTATTCATCCCAATCGGTTTGCTGATTATAGCCGACGTGATCGATATGAATCATGTCGTCGGTAACTTGCAACCCGCGCGCAAGCAGCCTGTCGGCGATGTAGCGCATCAATTCTTTTCGGCCGGCGACTGCCTCGGCTGTTATGAGGCTGGCGTTGATAGTCGTCCGGCTTTCCCTCACGCGCATGTTTTCCTCCCAAAAAACGGCGGCCCGCCAGTTTTGCGATCCGCCGCCTTTTTTATGTCAATTTGGCGTCAGCTTTTGCTCGCCTTCCACTGGCCCTCATATTTGAACTCGGGCGCGGCCGTGAGTTGATCCTTGGTCGCGTTGATGGTGGCGCGCCATTGCCTGACGCCGCCGTCGTAAGAAACATTCAGTGATTTCGGATCGACGACCACATATTTGGCGTCCATGCCGAGGAATCCGCCCACCGATACGATATAGCCCTTCACCGCATGCGATCCGTCAAAGACGACATCTTCAATCTTGCCAACGTTATTCTCGGATGGATCGGTGATGTTGACGCCGACCACGCGCGAACTCAGCATGTCGGAAGGATCGACGGTGACAAAATGCGGCGCGCCGCCCTGCGCCAGCGCCATCCCTCCGAGGGCGGCAAACGAGACCACAGCGACACATGCTTTACGCATGATTTTTCTCCCTGTCGTTTGAGACTGACCCTACAACGTATAGCAATGTGATCAGGTTCCCGCGATACGGTTAAATAAATAATCATAGAAATCACGAATCTAACCTTGGCTGTTATTTGTTTAGCACGCTATTTCAAATTCCTGATGCGCAGCTTACGCGTAAAGTGCCGTTTGGACGTTTATTCAGACTTTAGTTTTCACGGAAAAAGCGGAGGAACCATGTCTACCGAATATGATGTCATCATCATTGGCGCGGGTGCGGCAGGCGTCGGGGCGGCGCGCCGCCTTGCCGGGACATCGCTTTCCACTCTGCTGATCGAAGCGAGCGGGCGGGTCGGCGGACGCGCCTTTACGCAGAATATCAGTGGGATGCCGCTCGATCTGGGATGTGGATGGCTGCATTCGGCCGAGCGCAATCCCTGGACGCAGATCGCCGAGGTCAGCGGCTTCAAAGTCGAACGCGGGACTCCGGCGTGGCGGGAGCAATATCGCGACCTCGGGTTTTACTTCGGCCGAACAGGAGGAGGCCGAAAAAAGCTGGCAGGAATGGCGCGACCGGCTTGACACCACGCCCTTCGCCAGCGACCGGGCTTCCGACGCTTTACCGCAGGACAGTCGCTGGAAAGCTTACGCGCAATCGCTGAGCGGCTATGTCAACGGCGCCGCGCTGGAAAACCTGTCGATTGCCGATTATCTCGCCTATGACCGAGCGGCCAGCGAAAACAACTGGCGCCTTCGCGATGGCTATGGCGCCCTTGTCGCCGCCAGCTTGCCAAGGATTCCCCTGCGCCTTTCGACGCCGGTGACCGCGATCGATCACGGCGGCAGGGATGTGCGGATCGAAACGCGCGCTGGCGCGCTTTCCGCCCGCGCCATCATCCTCACCGTCTCCACCAACGTGCTCGTTTCCGGCGCCATTCGATTTCCAACCGGCGCTCGACGCGAAATTGCATGCCGCCGCCTGCCTGCCGCTCGGTTTCGCCAACAAGTTTTTCCTCGCGGTCGAAGAGAACTCGCCTTTCGCGGACGAAACGCATCTTCTTGGCGACCCGCGCAAGGCCGAGACCGGGAGCTATTACATAAGACCGCTTGGGCGGCCCGTGATCGAGTGCTTTTTCGGCGGACCCGGCGCAAGGGCGTTGGGGCGGGCGGGACTCGATGCGGCTTTCGAATTGGCTCGGGATGAATTGGCGTCGCTTTTCGGCAACGTGATACGCCCCTCGCTGAAGGCGCTGACCGGCATGAGTTGGGGGATGATCGATGGGATCGGCGGCGCATATAGCCACGCCAACCCCGGAGAATCGCGCCGCCGGGGTGAATTGGCCGCTCCGCTCGATGAAAAGCTGTTTTTCGCCGGCGAAGCGACCCATGCTTGCGATTTTTCGACGGCGCACGGCGCTTATGAGAGCGGAGTGAGAGCCGCCGAGGAAGCGCTTGCGGCGCTGAAGCCATGCCGCAAGCGCAACTCAGTTACGGGCAAATGACCGCGCGCCGCCACTGTCCATCGACAAGGGCGCGGGCCGGTCGGCAACCCGGACGGACATCGAAGGAGCCATAGCCTACCGGTTGCGCCCGCACGGGAGCGCCGAAGCCGGTGTTAGAGCCGCCCATCGGGCCGAAAATAGGCCCCAGAATACCACCGACGATGTCATCTCCGGCGTTGACCGCGCCGCCCACGATATCGCCTCCCGTCGTGACCGCGCCGCCCACGACTGCGCCGGGAACCGCAGCGGGTGAGTCGTAACCGGAGCGATAATAGTCGGAGTTATAATAAGCGCGTTGCGCCTGGGCTGGACCAAGCAATGCGAGACCCAAGGCAGCCGCAGTGGATGTCACGATGAGTTTCTTCATATCACTCCTCCTTTCCCCCTCAACGAAAAAGAGAAGATGAGGTTCGATTAAAAATTTCGAAAAAAGGCGCCGCTTACGATGTTCTTGCGATGCTTCCGCTTGATGATCTCCTTAACTTGTTATTGCTTCGCTTTATTGGGACGCCAAGCTCCAGCAATCCGTTCGGCAACGCGGGCGGGCATGAATCGAACCGGATTGGGGTCGAACGGATCGCGCAAAAACGCGTTTACCAAAACGGGGCGGTAACACTTTCGACCGGGGACGCCATGACGCGGAGTGACGTTTTGATCGTCGGAGCCGGACCCACGGGTCTGGTGCTGGCGCTGTGGCTCACGAAACTCGGAGCAAAAGTGCGCATCGTCGACAAGACGGCGGCGCCGGGCACGACATCGCGGGCGCTCGCCGTCCATGCCCGTACGCTCGAACTCTACCGCCAACTCGATCTTGCCGACGCCGTTATCGCCAGGGGCCACAAGGTCCCGGCGGTCAATCTATGGGTCGGCGGCGCGAAAAAGGCGACAATCTCGTTCGAAAACGTCGGCGCCGACATCACCCCCTACCCTTTCCTGCATATTTTTCCGCAAGACGAGCATGAAAAGCTTTTGATCTCGGGTTGGCCTACCTGGGCGTTTCGGTGGAACGCAGCGTCGAATGCATCGGCTTCGAGGACAAAGGCGAAAGGGTCGTGGCGCGGTTGAGGCGTGCGGACAAGTCGGTGGAGACCTGCGAGGCGTCCTGGCTCGCCGGATGCGACGGCGCGGGCTCGATGGTCTCGGAAAACCCTGGGCGTCGGCTTTCCGGGCGGCGATGACAGCCAGATATTCGATGTCGCCGACGTGGACGCTCCGGGCCGCCGATGGACGGCGAATTGCACGTCGATCTCGATCAGGCCGATATTCTCGCGGTGTTCCCGCTCGCGGGCAGGGACGCGCCCGGCCGGTCGGGGCCATTCGCGGCGAATGTTCGAAGCATCCCGAGGTCGTGCAGATCGAGGACATTAGCCCGCGCGCCATCGAAGACCTCAACCTCTCGGTCGAGGAAGTGAACTGGTTTTCGCATTATCCGTCCACCACCGCGTCGCGGAGCATTTCCGCAAAGGCCGGGTTTTTCTGCTGGGCGACGCGGCGCATATCCATAGTCCGGCTGGCGGCCAGGGATAAGACCGGCATCGGCGACGCCATCAATCTCGCCTGGAAACTCGCTCCGTCATGGCCGGCCTGGCGCCGGAAACCTGCTCGACAGCTATGAGGAAGAACGCATCGGCTTCGCCCACCGCCTCGTCGAATATGATGGATCGGATGTTCACGCTGGCGTCGAGCGAAAGTTGGTTGCCGGACCGTTGCGCAAGCATGTCGTCCGGTCGCCTTCCCCTCGCTGGCGAAATCGGAACGTTTTCGCAGATGGCTGTTTCGCAATATTTCGCAGGTGAGCGTCATTATCGCGATTGTCCGCTGAACAGCGGCTATGCCGGTAAGGTGCGTGGCGGCGACCGCCTGCCCTGGGTGGAATCCGTCGATATCACAAATCGCTGGCCGAAATGCGCTGGCAGATTCATGTCTATGGCGAGGCGCCGGCCATCTGGACGAATCGCGGCGATACGATTCGCCAATGCGTGTTTCGACTGGCGCGACGAATATCGAGAGCCGGACTACGCGAACGCGCTTATCTGATGCGCCCTGATGGCTATGTCGCGTTGGCCTCGCCCGTCGCCACGGCCGAGGCGCTGGCCCGTCACCTGACCGCGCGCAGATCAGATCCAGAGCCAGGGTCGTCATCGCGAGCGAAGCGAAGAAATCCATCCTGGCCACAACCGCAAGCCATGGACCGCTTGCTTCGCTCGGAAGGACGGGACAGGTCAACGGGCCGGCGCCGAGGAAGATGCGCGGCCGGCGATCAGCGAGTGGTCAATATGCGCCCTGACGGCTATGTCTCGCCGGCCTTGCCGTTGTGACGGCCGAGGCGCTGGCCCGTCACCTCATCCGCGTGTCGAATCAGAGACTTCCAGAACAAGGTCGTTCATCGCGAGCGAAGCGGAGAACGACCCTGCCCACAACAGAAAGCCACGGGACCGCTTCGCTTCGCTCGCAATGACGGAGCCATGTCAATGGGTGCGCTAGG
>CAWFBN010000016.1:0-5048 GCA_963813955.1 uncultured Alphaproteobacteria bacterium
GCCACAAATTGCTCTACGCGCCCGCCGACCAGGAGCAGTTCGACCAAGCCCAGGCCGAGGCCATGGCGTTCAGCTCCGACGAGGCCCGTCATTATGCATGCGCGGACGGGCGCGTTCCATGTCATCAGGGTCCCCGCGGCGTATCTGGGGCTTTCGTCGATGTCTCTGGCGCTCGCATCACGATGCGGGAAGAGGGGCACGACCACGGTCCAGCTTCATCGTGCCGGCCGGCCGGACGGCGGAGTCTTTCGGAAAAACTCGCCAACGGGCTGCGCGCGACCATGACGTGTTGCGGATGAAGGGCTTTGTCGAAGTGGCGGGCAAGCCCATGCGGCTGCTGGTGCAGTGGGCGTCGGCGCGCGCTCGCATTATTTCGCCCGCCTGCCAAGGGCGGTCGAACTGATGCGAGAAGCGCGCGCCGACGCCCTGCACCAGCAGCCGCATCGGCTTGCCCGCCACTTCGACAAAGCCCTTCATGCGCAACACGTCATGGTCGCGCGCCACATTGGCGAGTTTTTCCGAAAGACTCGCCGCATCCGCCGCCGGCTTGAGCCGCACGATGAAGGTTTCGAAATCGTCGTGGTCGTGCCCTTCCTCGGCATCGTGATGCGAAGGGCGCGCGGCGAGATCGTCTTCGGCGGCGGCGGCGAGACCGAGCAGCACATTGATGTCCAGCTTGCCCTGACGCGTCGCGACGATTTTGACCGCGCGGGGAATTTGCGCCGCGATCTTCCGCGCGCACTTTCTCCAGCGCCGCCTCGGACAACAGATCGGCCTTGTTGAGCAGGATCAGATCGGCGCAGAGCAGTTGATCCTCGTAGACTTCCTCCAGCGGATTGTCGTGGTCGAGCGCCGCGTCCTGCGCGCGCTGGGCTTTGAGCTTTTCCTCATCGTCGGCGAAGCGGCCTTCCGCAACGGCGGCGGCGTCCACCACCGCGATCACCCCGTCCACCGTCAGCCTGGCGCGGATGTCCGGCCAGTCGAAGGCCTTGACGAGGGGCTTTGGCAGCGCGAGGCCCGAGGTTTCGATCAATATGTGATCGGGGCGCGGCTCGCGCGCCAGCAGGCCCTCGATGGCGGGCAGAAAATCGTCGGCGACGGTGCAGCACAGGCAGCCATTGGCCAGCTCGACAATATTGTCTTCGGGGCAGGACTCGACGCCGCAACTCCGCAAGATCTCGCCATCGACGCCGACATCGCCAAATTCATTGATGACCAGCGCGAGGCGGCGCCCCTGCGCATGGGTCAGCACATGACGGATGAGCGTGGTCTTGCCCGCGCCGAGAAAGCCGGTGACGATGGTGACGGGGATTTTGGCGAGTCCGGCCATGCATGCGCTCCTGTGGCGGCGCGCGGCGAAACCTTCGCCATCCGGCGGGGATTGGAATCCCGCGCCGAACCGTGACGAAGGCGCCCCGCCCGTCACGTGTCCTTGGCCGACGGCAGGTCTCCTGGCTCATGGGTCGATCGCTTGTTGGCAATCCGCTGGCGCCGCCTTCCCGATCGCGAGGACCAGTGGCTTGTTGGCGCCGGCTTCCCATTCACAGTTGCGGGGGCAGCTGCGGCTCCGGGCCTTGAGAACCCGGCCGCATTCCCTTGTAACCCCTTGTCGCCAAGGGGACCGTCTGGCGGAGGCCTTGTTAGGCGCGGCTGAACGCCGTGTCAAATCAGGCAGGAAAACAAAAAGCCTTCCGCGATACGACCACTCGCGGAAGGCTCAAAGCTGGAAGCTTCCGCGATCAGAAAGCGGCGGAGCGCACCACCACCTGGGTGCCGACGTGGACGCGGTTATAGAGGTCGATGACGTCGATATCGCGCATGCGAATGCAGCCGGAAGACACTTTCTGGCCGATCTTGTCCGGCTCGTTGGTGCCGTGGATGCGATACATCGTATCCTTGTTGCCCTGGAACAGGTAAAGCGCGCGCGCGCCGAGGGGATTGTCGGGACCGCCGGGCAGGCCGCCGGCGGCGGCGGTCGGCTTCAGATGCGGCCAGCGCTCGAGCATGTCGGCCGGGGGCATCCAGTGCGGCCATTCGGCCATCTTGCCGACGGTGGCCTCGCCGGACCAGCCAGCGGCTTCATTGCCCGACGCCACGCCGTAGCGAATGGCTTTTTTGTTCGGCAACGAGAAATACAGGAAGTTCTTGAAGGTATCGATGGTGATCGTGCCGGGGGCGGCGCCGGTCGGATCGTCGACGATGAAGCGGCCATATTCGCCGCCGACGTCGCCTTTGGACACGAGAGACAGGAATTCCTTGTCCTTGGCGTTCAGCGTCGGATCGGGCGTTCCGGTCATGTTGCAACCGGCCAGCGCCGCCGACAGGAGAGCGATACAAGCTTTCGTCCGAAAATTCATCAATCCGCCCCAATTCATCGCGGCTGTCCCCGCGCTCATCATTCCCTACTTAACATAAACTAACTCGCCGTCGCGGCGAACGGCCATCGTTCTTGGTTACTTAGACCAAAATAGCACTCTATGTGGCGCTGGCGCAACAGTGCCGCGGAACCGTCGCCGCCGCGATGTCGCCCGAAAACTGTCCAATTCCCGCCATAAAACCACAGACTTTGGTCGTAATTCGGAAACTCCGTTGGACAGGCGCGAGGAATGGCGCGATGCTTGGCGAGAAAAATCGCTAAGACGACCGCCGGATGACAGATTTTCGGCAGGTTGCGGGCGGGGGGCGACGCTTTTTGCGGGTTTGAATTGAATACACTGCTGATTTCTCATCCTTCCGGGCTCGATCACGACAATGGACCCGGTCATCCCGAACGGCCGGATCGCGTGCGCGTCATCGAGCGCGTTCTCGAACACGAAAAGTTCATGACGCTGATTTGCGGGCAGTCCGATCGGGGCACCCGCGAAATGGCCTTGCGCGTTCATCCCGAGTCTTACGTCCAGGCGCTGGAACAGACCTCGCCGCGCGACGGCTTCGCCCGTCTCGACAGCGACACCACCATGAGCCCCGGCACGCTGGAGGCGGCTTTCTACGCCATCGGCGGGGCCTGCCAGGCGGTCGACGAAGTCATGCGCCGCGACGTGGACAACGCCTTCGTCGCCATGCGTCCGCCCGGCCACCACGCCGAACGCGCCACGCCGATGGGCTTCTGCTTCTTCAACAACGCCGCCGTGGCCGCGCGTCACGCCATCGCCATGCATGGGGCGCAACGCGTCGCGATCATGGATTTCGACGTGCATCACGGCAATGGCACCCAGGACATTTGCTGGTCCGACAAGAATATCATGTATTGCTCGACCCATGAGATGCCGCTTTATCCCGGCACGGGTTCGACCGGCGAGCGCGGCGAATATAACAACATCGTCAATGCGCCGCTCAACGCCGGCGATAATGGCGTCCAGTTCCGCGAGGCCATGGAGGTCGCTGTGCTGCCGAGGATCGAGGATTTCGGCCCCGATCTGGTGATCATTTCCGCCGGTTTCGACGCCCACCGCCGCGATCCGCTCGCCAATCTCAATCTGGTCGAAGCCGATTTCGCCTGGGCGACGGGCAAGCTGATGGACGTCGCCGACCTGCGAAGCGGCGGCCGCCTCGTCTCGCTGCTCGAAGGCGGCTACGACCTCGACGGACTGGCGCGGTCGGTCGCGGCGCATGTGCTGACGCTGATGGGCGCCGGTCTAGAGCATGCTGTTTTTATACGGAAGCACGACCTGAAGCATAACCTGAGTTTTTGAGGTAGTTTGCGCATTCGGCGGGAGAGAAGAAGTCGAGGAGTTCGCCTACTTTTCGCCATGTGCTTTCGACGGTTCTTGGCGCTGCGTCGCGGGTCAGATGTTTGAGCTTGGCGAAGACCTGCTCGATGGGGTTCAGATCGGGGCTGTAGGGCGGCAGGAAGAGGAGATGCGCGCCCATGGCCCTGATGGCGTTTCGGGCCGCCTTGCCTTTGTGGGAGCCGAGGTTGTCGAGAATGACGACGTCGCCTGGCTTGAGGGTTGGGGCGAGCACGCGCTCGACATAAGCGGCGAAGAGAGCGCCATTGATCGGGCCGTCGATCACCCATGGCGCATCAATCCGGTCATGGCGAAGCGCGCCGACGAAAGTGAGCGTCTTCCAATGCCCGAATGGAGCGCTGGCTTTGAGCCTTTGGCTTTTCGGCCCCCAGCCTCTGAGAGGCGCCATATTGGTTTTCACCCATGTCTCGTCAATAAAAACAAGGCGTTTTGGGTCAAGCCGGTTCTGATGCTTTTTCCAGCGCGCCCTTTTGCGCGCAATGTCGGGACGGTCTTGCTCAGCCGGCAGAATGGTTTTTTTTGAAGCTCAGCCCTTCGGCTCGCAGAAAGACCCAGACGGCGCGGCGATCCGTCTTGATCCCGCGCGCCAGGAGTTCCGCCGTCAGCTTGCGAAGTGTGAAAGCGCCCGACTGAACGCGCGCGCGCAGCCAGTCCGCATCGTCGCCCGAAAGCGCAGGTTTTTTGTGGCCGCCGATCTTGCCCGGCGCAAGGCTGCCAGTCTGCGCTCGCAGCTTCTTCCACTTCGACACGCAGGAGGGACTGACCCCAAAACGGCTCTGATCGCGCGGATCGTCTCACCACGAGCGGCAAGCAAAAGGGCGCGGTCACGAAGGTCTTCGGAATAGGCTCGCGTCATTCATGCTGGCCTCCATCCTCCAGCATGAATTCTGAATCAGAACGAAACCGATTCGGTATTTCCGATTCCGCCAAAAACAGCATGCTCTAGAGCCAGAGCCGGCACACGAACGCCGTCCGCCAATGCTCGGCGCCGCCCAATACGGGACTGTGGCGGCGCCTCTGGTGGATCAGCCGACGATATGCTTTTCGATCTCCCAGACGGAAATTCCTTGGTGAAGTCCTTGTCGATTTCAACGATGATCTTGGCTTTGACGTCGGCATGCAACGTCCGCCGCAACTCGGCCAGCGTCTTGGCGGGAGCAGCGATCACCAAAGCCGGGGTCGCGTTTCGGCGCACGAGAACCTCCAGCGCCGCGGCCGCGCGTTGCGCAAAACGATGCTCCTCGATTTCATGCCAGTCCGTTGCTTCGACCGAGTGCGGCTGGTCGAATTGGCGCTTGC
>CAWFBN010000017.1:0-4391 GCA_963813955.1 uncultured Alphaproteobacteria bacterium
AATAGCGCCGCGCCGTCAGGAAATCCGGCGCCCATGCGCAGCCGCCCCAATGTTTGCCGTTCACGAAGATCGGCGCGGAAATATCCTTGATCAGCTCGATGCGTCCGCCGCCGAGATCGCGCGGATAGGTCTGGCTCAGGAACGTTTGGTATTGCGTCCCAGCCATCAGGCCGGTCATGTCGTCGAAAATCCGCCGGTTGCGCGCAATGCGTTGTTCCACACCGGGTCCTTGCCCTGCGGCTCCGAATATTTGAGGTTATGCACCGGCAGATAGCCGTTGCGATCCACGGCGGCGGAGAAGACCACGCCGGGATCCAGCGCCAGAATCGGCTCCTAATTCGGCGGCAGGGCTGTCGAGGAAATCCAGCGCGCGATTGCGGTATTGCTTCGGATTGGTTCCGGGATCGCCTGATAATCGACATCGAACAGATCGGCTTCGCAAAGCTCGTTGGCCTTCGCACCGCCGCCTCGAACAGCGCCGAGATCATCTTCGCGCGGTCGATGACTATTCGCGCAAGGCCTGTTCCGTCCGGCGAGCCTGCCGCATCAGGCTTTTCAGCGCCGCCGCCGTCGCATCGGCGTTCGAAAAACTGGAGCCGCTGGCCAAATTCGCGACAGTCCCGACGCCCGCGCCCGCAGGGGGCCGATGTCCTTGAGCACGGCCTCGACCACCGCGCCGACCTCGAAATTCGCGGGAAGCCGTTGACCACGCGCCGGCCCCCGAAATTTCGATGAAATCGGCGGCGATAATGCGGCCGCCGAAAGTCAGTTCCACCGGGATTTTGGCGGGCGACCTCGGAAAGCGGCGGCGGTCGAAGTCGGCAAAATTTTTCAGGGTGATCATCAGCCGCTGCGACAGCCGCGCAAACAAGGTGCTGACCTGCCGCGACTGGTGTCGACGACTTTTTCCGCCACCAGGTCGGCTTCGCCACGGCGCCGGTGAACAGATCGACGCTGCCGTCGAGGCTCGCGGCGCCCTTGGCCGCCGATTGGGCGCTGCGGCTGATTTCCTCGATCGCCTCGACCTGCTGGTCCGAACTCAGCGCCACCGCGCCCGCTATGCCGGCGATGCGGCCGA
Source organism: uncultured Alphaproteobacteria bacterium (assembly GCA_963813955.1). Classification (GTDB taxonomy): domain Bacteria; phylum Pseudomonadota; class Alphaproteobacteria; order Rhizobiales; family Beijerinckiaceae; genus Rhodoblastus. The sequence goes on from CAWFBN010000017.1 coordinate 1,079, forward strand.
TGATGTCGCGCACCTCCTTCATCGCGCCCACCGCCGCCTTGGCGGCGCTTTCGATTTCCGCGATCTGGCCGGAAATGTCGCGCGTCGCGGCGCCGGTGCGCTGGGACAGCGACTTGACCTCATTGGCGACCACGGCGAAGCCGCGCCCATTCTCGCCGGCGCGCGCCGCCTCGATGGTCGCATTGAGGGCGAGCAGGCTGGTCTGGCTGGAAATGCCGGCGATGAGGCCGACGATTTCGCTGATCCGCGTCGCCGAAGCCGTCAGCCGCGCGAAACGTTGATCGGCCTCGTCGGCCTTTTCAACCGCATTACCGACCAGCGCATGAGCGTCATTGGCCTGGCGTCCGACCTCCTGGCTGGAGGCATGCAATTCCTCGACGGCGGCCGCAACCGCGCCAATGGCGGTCGAAGCGGCGCCTGTTCCGTCCTTGACCAGGGCGACGCCGCCGCGCAGACCGTTCAACACCTTTTCCAGATCGGCGACAATCGCGCGCAGCGAGGCGGCCTGGGTTTCGGCGATGGCGTCCGCCGCCTCCGTTTCCGTTTCCACGCTCTTGACGAGGTCGATGGCTTCGCGCTCCTTCGACGCCCGCTCATTGGCAGTCGAAATAGGACGTCAGCGCCGCGCCCATGTCGCCAAACACCACATCCGCCAGGGCCGACATGAGGGCTTTTTCGCGCGGCGCATGGGCCAGGACGAGGTCGGAAAAGGATTTGAACAGAAAGGCGTAGGCGTCGATGTAATCGGACGGCGGCAGCGCCGCCCGCGAATGGGAAGCGCCGATGCGTTTCGCGTGTTTGCGGGTCTCGTCATCCGGCGCGCGCGACAGCACAAAGCGCCAGTGCTGCCTGAGCGCCTGTTGCATGGCGGGGACGCCGGGACCTTGCGCCATGCGGCGGATAAAAACTTCGATGACTTGGGCAAGTCCGGGCTCCATGGCCGCGCCGAGCCTGACGTAAACATCGCCGCTTTCCTTGAAGGCGGCGCGAGGTTTCAGAAGGCGATGAACATCCATGTCGAGCAGCGCTTTCATGCCGGGAGGGAGCGCCTGACGAGGCTAGGCGAAAAAGCTTGCGCGGGCCTGTTCGCGGACCGGGCGCCGCCGCTCATCGCGGCGCCTGTTCCTTCGGCATGTAGGAGAAATCCTGAATGAGCACCTCGCTGATCATTCCCTCGCCGAGCTTCTGGTTCAGCATGGTCTTGAGATCCGCCGTCAGCCCGCTCATGTCGTATTTTTCGAGATGGCGGAAGTCGAGCCGGGGGTCGCCGTACAAGGTCCGGAACGCATGGTCCATCAGAAAGGCGTCCGGGCTGACAGTGAGCGTTTCCGCGGCCCTGGCGTCGATGGCGTAGAGAAATTGCACGATCACATAGCCTTCCAGCACGCCGTCGGACGACGATGGGCACGTTGATCACGCGCGTCTTGTGGAATTCATAATTCGCGCCGCGTTGGCTTGCGGCGGGTGTTGCGCGCGACGCCTGCCAATGGCTGCCGGCGCTCGACGCCAGCAAAGCCGCCATGCTGGCCCAGATCGCCATGACGAGCAGCTTGATCATCGTTGTCCTCTCTCTCGCATGTCAGGCGCCGCTGCGGCCATAAGTGCCATCGGATTCGGCTTCCTGCATCGCGCGCGACACGAGGGTCGAGATTTCATCCATCGCCATGATGTGATGGGCGAGGATCTGGCGGTTGGATTCGAGCTTGCGCACCAATCGCCGCACGCATTCGCGATCCACCCTTTGCATGTCGAAGGGACTGAAATTGCGCAGGATGCGATTGATCTCCAGCAGTCCCTGCTGCTTGCGATGGTTAATTCGGTCAACTCCACCGCGCGATTTTCGCGCAGCAGCGAGGTCTCCTGATCGACCACCGTCTCCATGCGCCCGATCGCCTCGTGAAAGGCGGCGTGAAGGCGCGAAGCGACGCCTGATTTTTCCGCCATGCGCGCCTCGTCAGAATTTGGAGGTTATTTTTGGCCGGGTCGAATGCAGCAAGTCCGGATGGGTTTCGAACAGTTTGTCGGCCAGTTTCAACGCGCCGGATTTCGCCACTTCATTGGCGATTTTTTCCGACAGCATGGACTTCCAGACATCGCCCGCGACGCCTTCGCCAAAGACCGCAACCGCGTCTTTCGGCGACATCTGGTCGACGAAATTTTTCAGCAGCACGCTCTCCAGACCGACCGCCGCCTTATGCGCCGGCGTCTCCGCCGCGCCCAAGGTCGGCGACGGATTTTTGTAGCCGTAACGCGTCAACGACGGCGAAAATCCGGCCAGCGTCGAGGTGAATCCAGCTCCGTCGCCGCCCGCCGAAGCGCCGTTAAGGGCGCGCGTCGCGGCCAGCGCCTTTTGCGGATCGGCGGCGCGGGCCACGTCGAGAATAAGGTCGGAGGTCGGCGAAATCGCCATTTTTGCGCGCCTTTCGGTTCGTCGCAGATTAGGGTCTCAAACTTGACGAGGCTTGACAGTTGGACCGGCTCGAGGTGACGCCCTCGTGGTTCAGAGGCGCCTTGCGCCGCTCCTCACCATGAGGGCTACTGCATTGACTTCATTAACACCTCATGGTGAGGAGGCCCGGGAGGGCCGTCTCGAACCATGGGCAAGCTCACTTGGCCGCCAGAGCTTCGCCAAGCTCCAGCAGGACGCGCCGCTCGGCGTCGCGATCCAGCGCCCGTTTCGTTTCGGTAAGACTTTTCTCCAGCGCCTTTTTTTGCGCGTCTGATGCAGCAGCGCCAGCGTCTGGGCCTGCTCGGTCGCGGCGAGATCGCGCTCGCCCTGATCGGTGCGCGGGATCTGGCGGCAGGCCAGTCCGAGCAGCAAAGGATCGGTTTTTTCCGCCTTGCCGAGAAGATCGAACATGGCGAGCCTGTCCTCCGCCAGCGCCTTCTTGCGGCGCTGGGTTTCGATCGGCCGGGCCTGTTCGAGCCGATGCAACTGGCTCTTCACGGCGAGCAGGCGTTGCAAGGATTTTTGTCTTTCGCGCATCAATTCCCCTTGACCGCCCAATCGGCGAATTCGGCCATGAACATCGCGACCATCGAACCGGAAACGAATAAAACAGGATCAATCCGCCCGCGATGACAAAGGCGCCGAGATGAAGAAGATAGGATTTCGGGTGAGCCAATTCACCAGACCGATGGCCAAAATAACGATCACCGCGGAGACGATGAAAGGGCTAGCGATGCGCAAACCAACAACAAAGGTCCGCGCCAGATCTCGGCGACAAGCGTCAACGCCGCCTACGGCCGCAAGACGAAGCCCACCGGCATGACGCTATACGAGGCCACAACACCGCGAATAAGTTCCCAGTGG
>CAWFBN010000018.1:0-59042 GCA_963813955.1 uncultured Alphaproteobacteria bacterium
TTTTAGCGCATGAATTTCAAAGCAAGGCGCTGCCTGAAACGTCGCGGCCAGCGACTCCCTCCCCTTCGAGACGTCGCTTCGCTCCTCCTCAGGGTGAGGGGATCGTATGACGGCCCCTCAATACCACCTGTCGTGCGTCCACATCCATTGCTCGGGATGGAGGCGGATCGATTTTTCCAGCTCCGCCTGCATGGCGGCGGTGGCGGCAAAAACATCGGCGTTGCGGTCGTCCGTGCGCGGCATGTCGATCTCGGTGGCGCGCACCTTGAAACGCACGCCGGGCAGGCGCTGGCCGGTAATCAGCACGAAGGGAATATTGCACTGCCGCGCCACCATGGCGGGAAACGGCGTGGTCGCGGACAGTCGGCCAAAAAACGGAATTTTCAGGCCCATATAGGTCTGCTGATCGACCAGAAAGGCCGGCGATACCGCCCGAACGCGCGGAGCGGATCATCGCCACCGGGGTCTCCGGATCGTGCTTGCCCATCAATCCGCCGGGATAATATTTGATCCGCCGCCGCATGACGTCGGCGTCGACAAAGGGATTGCTCATCGCGCGGTAGACGCCGATCAGCCGCAGCCCGAACTGCTGGACGACCGCGCTGCCGCCTTCCCAATTGGCCTGATGCGCGCCGCACAGCACCGCGCCCTTGCCGCTGGCGGCGATGCGGCGGAACACATCCGGGTTCTCGACCTCCACCCGTTCGCGGATGATCTCGTCAATATGAAAAAATTCGCCCACGACATAGCCGAGATTGCGCCAGACCTCGACCGCCAGTTTTGCGCGCTCTTGCTCGCTCATCTCGGGATAGGCGGCGGCGAGATTGCGCAACAGGCGGGGTTGGCGCTTGCGCGACTTGGGTCCCAGCCACGCCAGCAGAACGCCGCCGAGTTTCGAAGCGGTTTCAAGCGGCAGAGTCCCGAGGATCAAGCCGAGCAGGCGGAAGCCGGCATATTCGAGGCGATATTGCAGACTGGGCGGTTTGGTGGGCATTTCGCCGGGACCTCGGAATTATTGGGGCGAAAAAGCCTTTGTCCCAATGGCCTAGTCCAGCCGACCCGGCCGCGTCAAGCCAACGAACCCCGCACATTTTAGCCACACCTTCACTTTATTGCATCGAATCGGCAGCCCGCTTCTTAACGGGCGCGGCGCAGGCGTTTAAGGATCGGGGCCTGAAGGCTGAAAAACCCGCGGATTGGCTCCCGGGACCGCAGCGGATCGTTAATCCACCGGGATGAAAGCTATTCCATCGATTTGGTATAAAGTGAGCGGTCTGGGACTCGATTTTTGCGCAACGGCGCGATAAGATGGGGAAACTGCCAAGCCGGTCGCGACATTGGAAGGAACGGAGCGACGATGTCGACCATCACCCTTGGCGGGAACATGCGAAACGCCGCTCTCCCCCTCCGCGGAAAGTGGAGATGAGTCCCGTTTCGCCAATCGGCGTGTGGAAAATCCTTCTGGCCTGCGGCGGCGCGCTGTGTCTGGCCTCCTGCACGGTCGGGCCTGACTATTTGCGGCCCGAAGCGCCGACGCCTGTGAAATTCAAGGAACTGGCGGGCTGGAAACACGCCGCGCCCCGCGACGATCTGGATCGCGGCGACTGGTGGTCGGTTTACCGCGACCCCGAACTCGATCGCCTGCTGCCGCAGGTCGAAGTCAACAACCAGAATGTCGCGGCGGCGCTCGCCGCCTATCGAACAGGCGCAGGCGGTGATTCGCCAATCGCAGGCGAGCCTCCTGCCCGGCGTGTCCGCCGATTACAGCGGCCAGCGCCTCGGTCAGGGCGGCGCTCTGACGTCGCGCGGGCGAATGACGGCGACCAACCTGTTTCTATCCGCAAGGCTCGGTGTCCTGGACCATCGACGTGTGGGGCAAGATCCGCCGGCAGGTGGAAAGCAATGTCGCCGGCGCGCAGGCCGACCTTGGCCTGCTGGCCAACGCGAAGCTTTCCGCGCAGGCGCAACTGGCCGTCGCCTATTTCAACTTGCGCGCCCAGGATTCGCTGAAGAGCCTGTTGCACCGGACGGTCGCCGCCTATCAGGAAACCCTGAAGATCACGCAGAACCAGTATAACGGCGGCACGGTCTCAAAGGCCGACCTCATCACCGCCCAGACCCAGGTGCTGACCACCCAGGCGCAGGAAATCCAGACCGACGTTCTCCGCGCCCAGGACGAGCACGCCATCGCCATGCTGACCGGACGGCCGCCGGCGGAATTGTCCATTCCGCGCGGCGCGCTGCCGCATGTCCCGCCCAATGTTCCGGTCATGCTGCCCTCCACCCTGCTGGAGCGCCGGCCTGACATTTCCGCCGCCGAGCGGGTGATGCAGGAACAAAACGCCCTGATCGGCGTCGCCGTCGCCGCCTATTATCCGCAGATCACCTTCTCCGCCGCCGGCGGTTTCCAGGGCGCCAACGCCTTCCCCTTTACCGCCGCCCATCTGATCTGGTCGATCGGCGGTCAGGCGCTCGACCCGCTGTTCGACGGCGGATTGCGCGCCGCCGAGGTCGACGCCGCCAAGGCGACCTATCGTCAGGCGGTCGCCAATTACCGCCAGACGACCCTGACCGCCTTCCAGCAGGTCGAGGATCAACTGGTCGCCCTGCGCGTTCTTTCCAAGGAATTGAAAATTCAGGAACAGGCGCGCGACGCCGCCGCCGAAGCGGTCAAGGTTTATCTGAACCAGTATCGCGCCGGCACCGTCGCCTTCACCACCGTGGTCGTCGCCGAAGCCACCCTGCTCATTGACGAGGAAGCCGTGCTGAGCACGCGGCAGGCGCTGTTCGCCGCCAACGTGACCCTGATCGAGGCGCTGGGCGGCGGCTATGACGCCGACAGCCTGCAGCAGGAACAGGCGCCGCCGCTGATCGAGGCGGTCGCGCGCTCCCTGCCCGTTCCGCCGACCTGATTGTAATTTTGCTCAATCGGGCCATGTTCCAGATCCATTCATGTTCCCATATTCATTTTGGCGAAAACCGGACCTGAGATCGTAATGAATGAAACCGAGATGACGTTCACGCCTCGCGCGGTCGCAGACGCGCCCGGCGCGAAAAACGCTCCCGGGCCGGCGCCGGGCGTCGCGCCTTCGACCACGCCGCCCCACCCCACCGCGCCAAAGCCGCCGAAAGGCGGCAAGGGACGCTGGATTGCGCTCGTCGTGCTGATCGCGCTGGCCGCCGTTGGGCTGGAAGTTTTTCCGCCAGCCTGCGCCCGGGCAGGCCAACGTCACCCAGTCCGCGCCAAGTTCGTCCAAAGGAGCCGGGCGCGACGGGCCGCAGCCGGTCGGCGTCGCGACGATCCAGCCGCGCGACGTAAAAGTGGTGATCAGCGCGCTCGGCACGGTGACGCCGCTGGCGACCGTGACCGTGGTCAGCCAGATTTCCGGCTATTTGCAGGAAGTGGCCTTCACCGAGGGCCAGCATGTCAAGAAGGGCGACTTCCTCGCCCAGATCGATCCCCGCCCCTATCAGGCGCTCAAGGCGCAATACGAGGGCCAGCTGGCGCATGACCAGGGCCTGCTCGAACAGGCCCGGGCCGACGACGCCCGCTACCAGACCCTGCTCAAGCAGAATTCCATCGCCCGCCAGACCGCGGAGAACCAGATCTATATCGTCAAGCAATATGAGGGCACGGTCGCGCGCCGATCAGGCGTTGATCGACGCGCAGGCGCTCAACATCGCCTATAGCCACATCGTCTCGCCGGTCGACGGGCGCGTCGGCCTGCGTCTGGTCGACGCCGGCAATTACGTCCAGGCGGCCTCCTCGACCGGCATCGCCGTGATCACCCAGTTGCAGCCGATGTCGGTGATTTTTTCCGTGCCGGAAGACGCGCTGGGCAAGATTCGCGCCGAAAATGCGCGACGGCGGCAAGCTGACCGCCGTCGCCTATGACCGCTCCAATGTCAAGATGCTGGCGAGCGGCGTCGTCACCGTGCTCGACAACCAGGTCGACACCACCACCGGCATGGTCAAGCTGCGCGCCCAGTTCGACAATCAGGACGAGGCGCTGTTTCCCAACCAGTTCGTCAATATCCGCCTGCTGGTCGACACGCTGCAGAACGCCATCGCCGCGCCGACCGCCGCCATCCAGCATGGCGCGCCGGGCGATTACGCCTATGTCGTCGCCCCCGACGGCAAGGCCAGCGTGCGCGTGCTGAAACTCGGCCAGACCGACGGCGACTATGTCGCAGTGACGTCCGGCTTGTCGGCCGGCGACGTGGTGGTGGTCGACGGCGCCGACCGCCTGCGCGAAGGCGCGGAGGTGCGCGTGGTCAAGGACATCTCGCAGACGAAGCCGTCCGGCCGCGCCGCAGCGCGCGATCCGGCCGGCCAGCGCGCCAGCGGCGCCAGACGGCGCGCAGCCCAGCCGGCGGCAATGGCGACAGTCAGCCGCGAGGCGGCAAATGCGCGGGTCGGCGAGACGGCCCTCGGGCTCCTCGCCAGAGCGGATACGGCGTCGTGCAGGAGCCAGCGCGAGGCCGGTCCGAAGCCATCCGAGGACGGCGGCGTCTCGAAGGCGGGGCCGCATCCCGAGAGCCGACGCGCCGACCGCATGAATGTCTCGGAGCCATTCATCCGGCGTCCCGTCGCCACACGCTGCTGATGGTCGCGATCATGCTGGCCGGCTTCCGGCCTTCCGCTTCCTGCCGCTGGCCACCCTGCCCTCGGTCGATTATCCGACCATCCAGGTGCAGACCTTCTATCCCGGCGCCAGCCCGGAGGTGATGACCTCCTCGGTCACCGCGCCGCTGGAGCGGCAATTCGGCCAGATGCCGGGCCTCAGCCGAAATGACTTCGGCCAGTTCCGCCGGCGCCTCGATCATCACCCTGCAATTCGGCCTTTCGCTGTCGCTCGACGTAGCCGAGCAGGAGGTGCAGGCCGCGATCAACGCCGCCAACAACCTGCTGCCGGCCGATCTGCCGGCGCCGCCGATCTACGCCAAGGTCAATCCCGCCGACGCGCCGATCCTGACCCTTGCCGTGACCTCCGAACACCCTGCCGCTCACCGCGCTCGAGGACATGAGCGAGACCCGGCTGGCGCAGAAAATCTCGCAGCAGCCCGGCGTCGGCCTCGTCAGCATCGCCGGCGGCCAGCGTCCCGCCGTGCGCATCCAGCTCAATCCGGCGGCGCTCGCCGCGCATGGGGATTAATATCGACGACGTGCGCACCATTCTCGGCAACGCCAACGTCAATATCCCCAAGGGCAGTTTCGACGGCCCGGCGCAGGCCTCGACCATCAACGCCAACGACCAGATCACCAGCGCCCGACCAATACGCCAACGTCATCATCGCCTATCGCAACGGCGAGCCGGTGCGGCTGTCGGATGTCGCGAAAGTGGTCAGCGGGCCGGAAAACAGCAAGCTCGCCGCCTGGGCCAACCGCACGCCCGCCATCCTGCTCAATGTCCAGCGCCAGCCCGGGGCCAATGTCATCGCCACCGTGGATTCGGTGCGCAAACTGCTGCCGAGCCTGCTGTCCGACCTGCCCGCGGCCGTCAATGTCGAGGTGCTGACCGACCGCACCGTCACCATCCGCGCCTCGGTGGCCGATGTCGAATTCGAGCTTCTGCTGGCCATCGTGCTGGTGGTGGCCGTGATCTTCATCTTCCTGCGCACCCTGCCCGCGACGCTGATTCCCAGCCTGTCGGCGCCGCTGTCGCTGGTCGGCACCTTCGGGGTCATGTATCTGCTGGGCTTCAGCCTCGACAACCTGTCGCTGATGGCGCTCACCATCTCGACCGGCTTCGTCGTCGACGACGCCATCGTGATGATCGAGAATATCGCGCGCTATGTCGAAGGCGGCATGGAGCCGATGGAGGCGTCGCTGCGCGGTTCGTCGCAGATCGGCTTCACCATCATTTCGCTGACCATCTCACTGATCGCGGTGCTGATTCCGCTGCTGTTCATGGGCGACGTGGTGGGCCGCCTGTTCCACGAATTCGCCATCACGCTGGCCGTCACCATCGTCATTTCGGCCGTGGTGTCGCTGACGCTGGTGCCGATGCTGTGCGCCAGGCTGATCCGCCATCGCCCCGATACCGAGCGCGGCCGCTTCGACCTCGCCGCCGAACGCGTCTTCGACAAGATCATCGCCGCCTACGCCCGCGCGCTCGACGTGGTGCTCAGGTATCAGCCGCTGACCCTGATGGTCGCGCTGGGAACGCTGGCGCTCACCGCCTATCTCTATCATCGATCATTCCCAAGGGCTTTTTTCCGGCGCAGGACACCGGCGTCATCCAGGCCATCTCGGAAGGGCCGCAGGACGTGTCGTTCAAGGAAATGGTTCGGCTGCAGGGCGAACTGGCCGAGGTCCTGCTCAAAGACAAGGACGTGGTCTCGATCAGCTCCTTCGTCGGCGTGGACGGCGCCAACCTGACCCTCAATTCCGGCCGTTTCCTGATCAATCTCAAGCCGCACGGCCAGCGCGACGACAATATCGCCGAGATCATCCGCCGCCTGAACCAGGAGACGGAGGGCGTGGTCGGCGCGCGGCTTTACATGCAGCCGGCGCAGGACCTGACCATCGACGCCAGCGTCACCCGCGCGCAATATAAATTCGTGCTGGAAAACGCCAATCCGGCGCTGTTCGCCGAATGGGCGCCCAAGCTGACGCAAAAGCTCCAGCAATTGCCTGAACTGGCCGACGTCGCCAGCGACTTGCAGCAACACGGCGCGGCGCTCGACGTGACCATCGACCGTGCGACGGCGGCGCGGTTCGGCGTCACGCCCGCGACAATCGACAATGTGCTCTACGACCTGTTCGGCCAACGCATCATCTCGACCATTTACACCCAGTCGAACCAATACCGCGTCATCATGGAGGCGGATCAATCGCTGCAGGAATCGGTCAAATCGCTGGATTCGATCTATCTGCCGTCCAATGCCTCGACCACCAACGGCCAGACGCCGCTGTCCGCCATCGTCCATGTCAGCAAGCGCAACGGCCCGCTGGTGGTGACGCATTTCGGCCAGTTCCCGGCGACCACCATTTCCTTCAATCTGGCGAAAGGCGTCTCGCTCGGCGCGGCGGTCGACCGCCATCGACAAGGCGCGGGCCGAACTCGCCTTGCCGGCGTCCTTCGTCGTCGCGTGGCAGGGCGCGGCGGCGGCCTTCCAGACCTCGCTGACCAATGAATTGCTGCTGATCGCGGCGGCCATCGCCACCATGTATATCGTGCTGGGCGTGCTCTACGAGAGTTTTGTCCATCCGGTGACAATCCTCTCCACCCTGCCCTCGGCCAGCGTCGGCGCGCTGCTGACCCTGCTGGTGTTCGGCTATGATCTCGACATCATCGCGATCATCGGCATCATCCTGCTGATCGGCATCGTGAAGAAAAACGCCATCATGATGATCGACTTCGCGCTCGAGGCCGAGCGCGTGGAAGGGCTGGAGCCGGTGGCGGCGATCCGGCAGGCCTGCCTTCTGCGATTCCGGCCGATCCTGATGACCACCATGGCCGCCATCCTCGGCGCCCTGCCGCTGATGCTGGGCTCCGGCGTCGGCTCGGAATTGCGTCAGCCGCTCGGCTACGCCATCGTCGGCGGACTGGTGGTCAGCCAGGTGCTGACCCTCTTCACCACGCCGGTGATCTACCTTTATTTCGACCGGCTGGCGCTGAGGCTGCGCGGCAGGCGCGCTTCCGGCGCGGCTGTGCCGGAAGCGGGCCGCCCAATGAATATCTCCGCCCCCTTCATCCGGCGGCCGGTGGCGACCATCCTGCTCACCCTCGGCATCGCGCTTGGCGGGCGGGCTGTCCTATTTCCTGCTGCCGGTCTCGCCCTTGCCGCAGGTCGATATTCCAACCATCACCGTCAACGCCAGCCTGCCCGGCGCAGAGTCCGGAAACCGTGGCCAACAGCGTGGCCGAACCACTGGAGCGCCATCTCGGCCAGATCGCCGACGTGACCGAAATGACCTCGCAGTCGAGCCTCGGCCAGACGCGCCTCACCCTGCAATTCAATCTCAACCGCAACATCGACGGCGCGGCGCGCGACGTGCAGGCGGCGATCAGCGCGGCGCGGGCCGACCTGCCGACCTCGCTGCGCTCCAATCCGACCTATCGCAAGGTCAATCCGGCCGACGCGCCCATCCTCATCCTGAGCCTGACCTCGAAAACCCTTACGCGCGGTCAGCTTTATGACGCCGCCAGCAATGTGCTGCAGCAGCGCATTTCGCAGCTCAAAGGCATTGGCCAGGTGATCATCGGCGGGTCCACTCTCCCAGCCGTGCGCGTAGAACTCAATCCGCAGGTGTTGTTCAAATATGGCATCGGACTGGAAGACGTGCGCGCGGCGCTGGCCTCGGCCAACGCCAACGCCCCCAAGGGCGCGATCGAGGAAGACGGCCGGCATTTCCAGATCTACACCAACGATCAGGCTTCGCACGCCGAGGATTACAAGCCGCTGGTGATCGCCTACCGCAACGGTTCGGCGGTGCGGCTGTCCGACGTGGCGGAAGTGGTGGATTCGGTCGAGGACCTGCGCAACGCCGGTTATGCCAATGGCGAGCGCTCGGTGCTGGCCATCCTGACCGCGGAGCCGGGCGCCAACATCATCGAGACGGTGGACGCGGTGAAGGCCGAACTGCCCTTTCTGGAGGCGGCGCTGTCCGGCGACATCCAGTTGAAGCTGGCGATGGACCGGTCCACGACCATCCGCGCCTCGCTCAGGGACACCGAAATCACCCTGCTCATCGCGATCTCCCTCGTGACGCTGGTGGTCTTCCTCTTCCTCGGCAATTTGCGCGCGACGCTTGCGCCGAGCGTCGCCGTGGTCGTGTCAATCGTCGGCACCTTCGGCGCGATGTATATGTTGGGTTACAGCCTCAACATGCTGTCGCTGATGGCCTTGACCATCGCCACGGGCTTCGTGGTGGATGACGCCATCGTGGTGGTCGAGAATATCGACCGGCATATCGAGGCGGGCATGGACAGGGTCGAAGCGGCGCTGCTCGGCGCGCGCGAAGTCGGCTTTACCGTGCTGTCCATCACCCTGTCGCTGATCGCGGTGTTCACGCCCATCCTGTTCATGGGTGGGATCATCGGGCGCTTCTTCCGCGAATTCGCCATGACCCTCACGGTGTCGATCCTGATTTCGCTGGTCATTTCGCTGACCACCACGCCCATGCTCTGCGCGCTTGTCATGCGCAAACAAGATCCGTCGGAACAGGACGGAGCGCGGCTCAGCCTGTTCCAGAAAATTTTCGAGCGCCTGCACACCGGCTATGGGCATAGTCTGCGCTGGTCGCTGCGCCATCCGCTTGTCATCATGCTGGTCTTGGCGGGGACCATCTGGTTCAATTTCCACCTCTATGGCACGATTCCCAAGGGCCTTTTTCCGCAGCAGGACACCGGGCGGCTGATGGGCAAGCTGGAGGCGGACCAGAGCATTTCCTTCCAGTCGGTCAACGAGAAGCTGGCGGAAATGATCCGCATCGCCAAGGAAGATCCGGCGGTGGAGACTGTGGTCGGCTTCACCGGCGCGGGCAGCGGCGGCGGCGGCGGATCGACCAATACGGCCACGCTTTTCGCCGCGCTCAAGCCGCTGTCGCAGCGCGATGTCAGCGTGGACCAGGTGATCGCCCGGTTGCGGCCGAAGCTCGGACATGTGCCCGGCGGCCGCCTGTATTTCCAGGCGGCGCAGGATTTCCGCGCCGGGGCGCGGTCGAGCGCGGCCCAATATCAATATACCCTGTCGGCGGAAAACGTCGGCGACCTCTACGAATGGGCGCAGAAGCTGGCCGACGCTTTGGTTGCGCGCGGAAAGCTCAAGGACGTGACCTCGGACCAGCAGACCAAGTCGCTGCAATCCAATCTGGTTATCGACCGCGACGCCGCGTCGCGCCTCGGCCTTACGATGGCGCAGGTCGACAACACGCTCTATGACGCCTTCGGTCAGCGTCAGGTTTCGACGATCTTCTCCGCGATCAACCAGTATCACGTCATCATGGAGATCGATCCGCGCTATACCAAAAGCCCGACCATGCTCGACGATATCTATATCTCGACCGCCGGCGGCGCGGCCAAGGGAAGCGCCACCACCAATCTTCCGGGCGGTTCGGTGACGCAGCAGCCGCCGGCCGGCGCGACCGCGACCGCCGCGACGGCGGGCTCCGCCAGCCTGGATTCAGCGCGCAACGCCGCGACCAATGCGCTGGCCGCCTCGGGCAAGAGCACGGCCTCCGCCGGCGCCGCCGTCTCGACGGCGCAGGAAACAATGATTCCGCTCAGCGCCATCAGCCATTACGAGCGCGCCAATACCGCCCTGTCGGTCAATCATGAAGGGCCCTTCGTCACCACCACCATTTCCTTCAATCTCGACCCGAAGGATTCGCTCAGCGACGGCATCGCCGAAATCCACGCCGCCGAGGCGGAAATTCGCATGCCGACCTCGGTGCATGGCGCGGCCTCTGGCTCGGCGCTGCTGTTCGCCAGTTCCTTCGCGTCGCTGCCCTTCCTCTTCCTCACCGCGATCTTCGCCATCTACATTGTCCTTGGCATCCTCTACGAGAGCCTGGTCCACCCGATCACCATTTTATCGACCCTGCCCTCGGCCGGCGTCGGCGCGCTGCTCGCCTTGATGGCGCTGAATATCCAGTTCGACGTGATCGCCGCCATCGGCGTGATCCTGTTGATCGGCATCGTGAAGAAGAATGCGATCATGATGGTCGATTTCGCCATCGTCGCCCGGAACACGCAAGGCCTCGGCCCACGCGACGCCATTTACGAGGCCTGCATGCTGCGCTTGCGGCCAATTCTGATGACCACCTGCGCCGCCATGCTGGGCGCCCTGCCGCTGGCGATCAGCTTTGGCGAAGGCGGCGAAATCCGCCGTCCGCTCGGCGTCGCCATCGTGGGCGGGTTGATGGTGAGCCAGATGCTGACGCTCTATACGACGCCGGTCATCTACGTCTATCTTGATCGGTTCAGCGCATGGGGCAACGCCAAGAGACGCCGGTTTTTCGCCCGGCCCGCTCCGGCGGCGGGAGTCGCGCAAGGGTCTGTGTAAAGCCGCCCCTCTGGCGCCGCCGCGAAATTGCGCTATCTCTCGGGGATGGAAGTCGCGCCGGAGCGCCTGCTTTCGAAAAAGCGAATTGAAGCGAAACAAGCTTGGGGCCGCGTTTGATAGACGCCGCCTATCGGACCTTAAGAAAAAATCATTTGCCGGCAATCGCCTTCGGCGCCACTTTTGCGTTCAACCTGCGACAAAAAGACGCAGGATGGGAGGATGCAAATGGCTGCGCCTGTCGCTTGGGACGAAACCCTGGCACGCGAAATCATTGACGAGTTAAGCGGACTGGAGGGCGCCCTCCTGCCCATCCTGCACGCGTTGCAGGACAAATTCGGCTATGTCGACTCCCGGGCGGTCGGAATGATCGCCAAGGCGCTCAATTTTTCGCGCGCGGAAGTTTTCGGGGCGTTGTCCTTCTATCACGACTTCAAGAAGCAGCCGCCGCTCGGGCGTTCGATAAAATTCTGCCGGGCCGAAGCCTGTCAGGCGCGCGGCGCGGAGGCGCTCGCGGCCCATCTCGAAACGCAGAGTGGAATCAAGATCGACGGCGGCTATCACAATGGCGTGGCGGTGGACACCGTCTATTGCCTCGGCAATTGCGCTCTAGGCCCCAACGCCCTGTATGACGGCGAGATTTTCGGAAAACTCGACGCCAATCGCCTGGACGCCCTGTGTGCGCTGGTGGCGAAAAGCGCGGGAGCGGAACAATGATCCGCGTCTATGTTCCCGGCGACGCCGCCGCCTTGTCGGTCGGCGCCAACCCCGTCGCCAAGGCTTTTGCGCGCGAGGCGGAAGCGCGTGGCCTCAATCTCGAAATCATCCGCAACGGCTCGCACGGCATGTTCTGGCTGGAGCCTTTGGTTGAATTCGTCACGCCGCAGGGCCGCATCGGTTATGGGCCGGTGCAGATCGAGGACGTCGCCTCTCTGTTTGATGCCGGCGCGGCGCAAGGCGGCGCCCATCCGCTGCGCCTTGGCCCCGTTGCCGATCTCGACTGGTCCAAACGCCAGCAGCGCCTGACTTTTGCCCGCGTCGGCGTGACGGACCCGCTCGATCTGGCGGATTATCGCGCTCTCGACGGCCTTAAAGGCTTGCAGGCGGCGCTGGCGATGTCGCCGGCCGAGGTGGTCGAACAGGTGCGGCTCTCCGGCCTGCGCGGACGCGGCGGCGCCGGTTTTCCCGCGGGAATCAAGTGGAAGACCGTGCATGACACCAGCGCCGACCGCAAATATGTGGTCGCCAACGCCGACGAGGGCGACAGCGGCACCTTCGCCGACCGCATGATTTTCGAGGGCGACCCCTTTGTGCTGATCGAGGGCATGGCCATCGCCGCCTATGCCGTCGGCGCGACCAAGGGCTTTATTTATTCCCGCTCGGAATATCCCCATGCGGCGAAGGCCATGCGCGCCGCGCTGCATATCGCTGAAAGGGCCGGCTGGATCGGGCCGGACGCCTTCGGGCCGGGGAAAAACTTCGATCTGGAGCTCAGGCTCGGCGCCGGCGCCTATATCTGCGGCGAGGAAACCTCGCTGCTCGAAAGTCTGGAAGGCAAGCGCCCGCTGGTGCGCGCGAAACCGCCCGTGCCCGCTGTATCCGGGCTATTCGGCAAGCCGACGCTGATCAACAACGTCCTGACCTTCGCCGCCATCCCCTATATTCTCGACAAGGGCGGCGCGGCCTATGCGGCTTTTGGCATGGGCCGTTCGCTCGGCACGCTTGCCATCCAGCTCGCCGGCAATATTTTGCGCGGCGGGCTGATTGAACTGGCCTTCGGCGTCAGCTTGCGCGAGATCATCGAGGACTTCGGGGGCGGGACCGCCAGCGGACGGCCGGTGCGCGCCGTGCAACTCGGCGGGCCGCTCGGCGCCTATCTGGCCGAGAAAGACCTCGATGTGCCGCTCGACTATGAGGCGCTGGCCGCCCGTGGCGCGATGCTCGGGCATGGCGGCATTGTCGTGTTCGACGACACCGTGGACATGGCGCGCATGGCGCGTTTCGCCTTCCATTTCTGCGCCGTGGAAAGCTGCGGCAAATGCACGCCCTGCCGTATCGGCGCGACGCGCGGCGCGGAAACCATCGACAAGATCATCGCCGGGCAAAATGTCGAGAAGAATATCGCGCTGACCCGCGACCTTTGCGAGGTGATGCGCGACGGCTCGCTCTGCGCCCATGGCGGCCTGACCCCCATGCCGGTGCTGAGCGCGATCGACCGCTTCCCCGAGGATTTTGTGCCGGCCGCCGCGAAAACAGCAGCCGAATAGGAGAGACACATGGGTCTCATCAAGGAAATCGATTTCGGAACGCCGATCCGGCTCGCCGAGACCAGCGTGACCCTGACCATCGACGGCGAAAGCGTGACCGTTCCCACCGGAACCTCGGTCATGGCGGCGGCGATGAACCGGGGCGTGAAAATCCCAAAGCTCTGCGCCAGCGACAATATGGCGGCCTTTGGCTCCTGCCGTCTCTGTCTGGTCGAAATCGAGGGGCGGCGCGGCACGCCGGCCTCCTGCACCACGCTTGCCGAAAACGGCATGGTGGTGACCACCCAGAACGAACGTCTGGCGCGGCTGCGCCGGGGCGTGATGGAGCTGTATATCTCCGATCATCCGCTCGACTGCCTGACCTGTTCGGCCAACGGCAACTGCGAATTGCAGGATGCGGCGGGCGAAGTCGGCCTGCGCGACGTGCGCTACGGCTATGACGGCGAAAACCATCTCGCCGACGCCAAGGACGAATCCAACCCCTATTTCACCTATGATCCAGCCAAATGCATCGTGTGCAGCCGCTGCGTGCGCGCCTGTGAGGAGGTGCAGGGCACTTTCGCCCTGACCGTGGACGGTCGCGGTTTCAACTCGCGCATCGCGCCGGGCCCCACCGACTTCCTCAACTCCGAATGCGTGTCCTGCGGCGCCTGCGTGCAGGCCTGCCCCACCGCCACCCTGATCGAGAAAAGCGTCGTCGATCACGGCCAGCCCGAACATTCGCTGGTCACCACCTGCGCCTATTGCGGCGTCGGCTGCTCCTTCAAGGCGGAAATGCGCGGCGAAAAGCTCATCCGCATGGTCCCCTACAAGCAGGGCCTCGCCAATGAGGGTCATTCCTGCGTCAAGGGGCGCTTTGCCTATGGCTACGCCACCCACAAGGACCGCATGCTCAAGCCGATGATCCGCGCGCGGACCACCGACCCGTGGCGCGAAGTGTCGTGGGACGAGGCCATCGCCCATGCCGCCAGCGAATTGAAGCGGGTGCAGGGCAAATATGGCCGCAACTCCATCGGCGTCATCACCTCCTCGCGCTGCACCAATGAGGAAGTCTTCGTGTTGCAGAAGCTGGCGCGCGCCGCCTTCCGCAACAACAATGTCGACACCTGCGCCCGCGTCTGCCATTCGCCGACCGGCTATCGGCCTGAGCAAGACGTTCGGGACATCCGCCGGCACCAATGACTTCAAATCGGTCGATGACGCCGACGTCATTCTGGTCATCGGCGCCAATCCGACCGACGGCCATCCGGTGTTCGCCTCCCGCATGAAGAAGCGCCTGCGCGCCGGGGCGAAACTCATCGTCGCCGATCCGCGCAGCATCGACCTCGTGCGCTCGCCCCATATTCAGGCGGCCTATCATCTGCCGCTGAGGCCGGGGACCAATGTCGCCCTCATCAACGCGCTGGCCCATGTCGTCGTCACCGAGGGGCTGGTCGACGAGGCCTATGTGCGCGAACGCTGCGATCTGGCCGAGTTCGAATCCTGGGCGCGCTTCATCGCGCTTGAGCAAAACTCGCCGGAAGCCACTGAAATATATACCGGCGTTCCGGCCAAGGATGTGCGCGGGGCGGCGCGGCTTTACGCCAGCGTCAAGAATGGCGCGATCTATTACGGCCTCGGCGTGACCGAACACAGCCAGGGCTCGACCATGGTCATGGGCCTCGCCAATCTCGCCATGGCGACCGGCAATGTCGGCCATGTCGGGGCCGGCGTGAATCCCCTGCGCGGCCAGAATAATGTGCAGGGCTCCTGCGACATGGGCTCCTTCCCGCATGAATTTTCCGGCTATCGCCACGTCTCCGACGATGCGACCCGCGAAAGTTTCGAAGCGCTATGGGGCGTCAAACTCGACGAGGAGCCGGGCCTGCGCATTCCCAACATGCTCGACGAGGCGGTGGGTGGAAATTTCAAGGGCCTGTTCATCCAGGGCGAGGATATCGCCCAGTCCGACCCCAACACCCAGCATGTGACGGCGGGCCTCGCCGCCATGGAATGCGTGGTGATCCAGGACATCTTCCTCAACGAGACCGCGAAATACGCCCATGTCTTCCTGCCGGGCTGCTCCTTCCTCGAAAAGGACGGCACCTTCACCAATGCCGAGCGGCGCATCAACCGCGTCCGCAAGGTCATGGCGCCGCTCTGTGGCAAGGACGAATGGCGCGTCGCCGTCGAACTGTCAAAGCCTTCGGCTACGAGATGAATTACACCCATCCCAGCGAGATCATGGACGAGATCGCGGCGCTGACGCCCACCTTCAAGGGCGTGAGCTATGCCAAACTCGACGAACTGGGCTCGGTGCAATGGCCATGCAATGACGCGGCCCCCGAGGGCACGCCGATCATGCATGTCGATCGCTTCGTCATCGGCAAGGGCCGCTTCATGCTCACCGAATATGTGCCGACGACGGAGCGGACCGGGCCGCGTTTCCCGCTCATCCTCACCACCGGGCGCATCCTGTCGCAATATAACGTCGGCGCGCAGACGCGGCGCACCGAAAACGCCCGCTGGCATGAAGAGGATCTGCTCGAAATCCACCCCTTCGACGCCGAACAGCGCGGCGTGGTCGACGGCGATCTGGTCTCGCTGGCCAGCCGTGCGGGAAATATCTCGCTGCGGGCCAAAATCTCGGAGCGCATGCAGCCGGGCGTCGTCTACACCACCTTCCACTATCCCGGCTCCGGGGCCAATGTCGTGACCACCGATAATTCGGACTGGGCGACCAATTGCCCGGAATACAAGGTGACGGCGGTGGAGGTGCGGCGCGCCAACACCCTGTCCGCCTGGCAGGAACGCAACACCGAGGAAGACGTTAGCATGAGGAAAATTCTGGAGGCCGCGCCCGATGCCGCCGAATGATTTCCCTTCCGCTCCCTTGCCGCTTCCCGTCTCGCGCCGGCCCAGAAAATCGACGCCGCCAATGGCCTCGCCTTCGATTCCCAGCGCGCCATCGCGGTGGAAATGCCGGTCTCCTTCGTCTACGGCGACGCGCCCTATGCGGTGATGATGGCCAGCCCCGGCGACGCGGAGGATTTTGCCTATGGCTTCAGCCTGACCGAGGGGATCATCCGCTCGGCGGACGAAATCCGGGGCCTCAAGGTTTCGACGGCCGACAAGGGCCTGACCCTCGATATCGAACTGTCGCCGGGGCGTTTCCGCGAACATCTGGCGCGACGGCGCGCGCTGGTCGGGCGCACCTCCTGCGGCTTGTGCGGCGTCGAGACGGTGGAGCAACTGCCGCAAGCCGTCCCGCTCGCGCCTGCGCCGCCCATTTCCACGCGGGCGGTTTTCGCGGCGCTGGCCAATCTCGACCGCAATCAAAAACTCAATGAGCAGACCCATGCCGTCCATGCCGCCGCCTTCTGCGCCCGCGACGGCGCCATTCTGGCGCTGCGCGAGGATGTCGGCCGCCACAACGCCCTCGACAAGCTGATCGGCGCGCTGTTGCGCAAGGGCGTGTCGGCTGGCGACGGTTTTATGGTCGTCACCAGCCGCGCCTCCTTCGAAATGGTGGAAAAAGCGGCGATTTTCGGCGCGACCACGCTGGTCGCCATTTCGGCCCCGACCAGTCTCGCCATCGAGCGGGCGCAGGCCTTGGGCATGACGCTGGCGGCGATTGCCCGGGCCGACGGCGCCATGGTTTTCACCGGGGCGCTCGACCCCGCCGCGCGGCGCCGGAAAGCAAGCGGAGGCGTCATGAATCTGGACACGGCCCCCCACGCGGTCCCGATCGGCCCGGAAAAACTGATCCGCATGGCGGTCGAGATCGCCGATTTTTTCAAATCCTATCCTGACGAGCGGGCGGCCCACGAAATCGCCGAGCACATCAACCACTACTGGACGCCAAAGATGCGCGAGGCGTTTCTCGTCGCAGCGAAACAGCCGGAGCATCGGCTCACGCCTTTGCTGATCGCCGCCAGCCAAAAAATAAAACCAAGCAAATCAACATAAAAAAATAATGGGGAGAGAAACATGACGCACTTTAACTCATCCCGGCGGGACCGCCGGGCCGGGTTGGCTTGACCGTGAAGCCACCATCGCCCATCCGGGCTATAATCGCTGGCTGGTTCCGCCGGCGGCCCTCGCGATCCATTTATGCATCGGCATGGCCTATGGATTCTCCGTGTTCTGGCTGCCGTTGAGCCAGGCGGTCGGCGTGTCGAAGGCCATCGCCTGCCCGGCCGATTCCGGCCTGATGACCGCGCTTTTCACCACGAGTTGCGACTGGAAGGTCGCCGATCTCGGCTGGATGTTCACCCTGTTTTTTGTGCTGCTCGGCTCCTCCGCCGCTCTCTGGGGCGGTTGGCTGGAGCGCGCCGGCCCGCGCAAGGCCGGCGTCGTCGCGGCCTTCTGCTGGTCGGGCGGATTGCTGATCGGCGCGCTCGGCGTCTATCTGCACCAACTCTGGCTGCTGTGGCTCGGACCGGGCGTGATCGGCGGCATCGGTCTCGGGCTGGGCTATATTTCGCCGGTTTCGACCCTCATAAAATGGTTTCCCGACAAGCGCGGCATGGCGACCGGCATGGCGATCATGGGGTTTGGCGGCGGCGCGATGATCGGAGCGCCGCTTGCCGCCATGCTGATGAATTTTTTCAAAACACCCGCCTCCGTTGGAGTTTGGCAGACCCTGGTGGTGCTCGGACTGGTCTATTTCGTCTATATGCTCGGCGGCGCCTTCGGCTATCGCGTCCCTCCGGCGGGCTGGCGGCCGCAAGGCTGGACGCCGCCCACCGCGTCCAAAAAAATGATCGCCAGCGGCAACGTGCATCTGAACGACGCGCTCAAAACCCCGCAATTCTGGCTGATCTGGCTGGTGCTGATGCTCAATGTCTCGGCCGGCATCGGCGTGATCGGCATGGCCTCGCCAATGTTGCAGGAGATTTTCGGCGGATCGCTGATCGGCAAGCCGGACGTCGGCTTTGCCGCGCTCGACGCCGGGCAGAAGGCGGCGATCGCCGTCATCGCGGCCGGTTTCGCCGGCTTCCTGTCGCTGTTCAATATTATCGGCCGCATCGGCTGGGCGTCGCTGTCGGACCATTTGGGGCGCAAGGCGACCTATTTCGTGTTTTTCGGACTGGGAATCGCACTTTACGCCGCGACGCCGACCCTCGGCCACATGGGCGACAAGGCGATGTTCGTGCTGGCCTTCGGCGTGATCCTGTCGATGTATGGCGGCGGCTTCGCCACGGTCCCGGCCTATCTCGCGGATATCTTCGGGACGCAATTCGTCGGCGCCATCCATGGCCGCCTGCTCACCGCCTGGTCCACCGCAGGGATCGTCGGCCCGGTGGTGGTCAATTACATCCGTGAATTCAACAAGGCGGCGGGCGTCCCGGCCGACCGGCTCTATGATGTGACGCTCTACATCCTCGCCGGATTTCTGGTCCTCGGCCTGATCTGCAACGCGCTGGTCAAGCCGGTCGATCCCAAATGGCTGATCCCGGAACAGGAAGCGGCGCAGATCCAGACGGCTCAGGCCCTGCCCTCCGGCCCTATCGGGGCTTATGGCATCGGCGGCGGCGCCTTCGACTGGAAAGCCGCCCTCGCCTGGCTGGCCGTCGGCCTTCCGCTGGCCTGGGGCGTCTTTCAAACTCTCACCAAAGCCTTGATC
Organism: uncultured Alphaproteobacteria bacterium; assembly: GCA_963813955.1. Classification (GTDB taxonomy): domain Bacteria; phylum Pseudomonadota; class Alphaproteobacteria; order Rhizobiales; family Beijerinckiaceae; genus Rhodoblastus. The sequence goes on from CAWFBN010000018.1 coordinate 18,886, forward strand.
ATCTTCAAGTGAGGGCGTGAACGGAACTTTAGAAATTATCTAAGGAAGGCAAAAAACTTTTTCCGTCTCTTTTGCCTTGCGCTACACTCATTCCGTGGCCGCCCGGAAGGAGCGGCGGCGTGATGGTGAGGAGAGCGTTGACGCAATGATACTTTGCTCGTGCAATGTCATATCGGACCGGGATGTGCGGGCCTGCGTCAAGCCCTGCGGCGCTTCGGCGGACAGGGCGCGCGATGTTTTCCGTCATCTGGGCGTCACCCCGAAATGCGGACGCTGTGTGCGCAACATTCAGGCGCGGTTCGAGCGAGAAGCGCAAGTTGACGCTTTGCGGAGGGTCGCAATAACTTTGGCGGCCGAGTGAGTTTACGCGAAACCATTTTGAACTTACCAGATCGGCAATAGGGGAGAATCGGCCATGCAAGGCGACGCACGAGTCATCGACTATCTTAATCGCGGCTTACGCAGCGAATTGACCGCCATCAACCAATATTGGCTGCATTACCGCATTCTCGATAATTGGGGCTACAAGGGTCTGGCCAAGAAATGGCGTGAAGAATCCATCGAGGAAATGACCCACGCCGACAAATTCACCACGCGAATTCTTTTCCTCGAAGGTTTTCCCAACATGCAGGAGCTGAACGCCCTGACCATTGGCGAAAACGTCCAAGAAATCATCGAACTGGATCTGGCCTCGGAAATGACCGCGCGGGCGCTTTATCTGGAAGCCGCCGCCTATTGCGTCTCGATCAATGACCGCGTCAGCAAGAATTTGTTCGAGGAACTCGCCCACGACGAAGAAGAGCACATCGATTTGCTGGAGACGCAACTCGAGCTGATCAAGCAGGTCGGCCTGCCGCTCTATGCTCAGAAGCATATCGGCGATTTGAGCTAAACCCGACTCAGTCCTGAAGAGGCCTCGGCGCCGCGCCCCCGCGCCGTAGCCACAGGCTGGCCCAGCCATCGATGTCGCGGCGGCTGGCCAGCGCAAAACCCTGCGCCGCCCAACTCGACAAAACGCCGGGCACATCGCGCGCCAGCAGGCCCGAAAGCACCACATCGGCGCCGCTCGCAGCCAGCGGGGCCACGGACTTCGCCAGCATCCGCAAAGGTTTTGCCAGGATATTGGCGAGGATCAGGTCGTAGTGTCCGGCCCGGTTCAGCGCCGGATGCGCCGCGCCTTTCGCGACCACCGGACGCAGCCATGGACCGGCGCCATTGAGCCGCGCGTTGGCCCGCGCCGCTGTGACCGCGTCGCGGTCCATATCGCCCGCCGCGACGTTTTCATGCAGCGCAAGGGCGGCGGCCATGGCGAGAACGCCGGTGCCGCAGCCAATGTCGAGCACGGCGCGCGGACGGCGGCGTTTGAGAATTTCGTCGATATAAAGCAGGCAGCCGCGTGTCGTCCCGTGATGGCCGGTTCCAAAGGCCAATGCCGCCTCGATCTCCATGGCGATGTCATGGGCTTTGCGGCGGTCGCGGTCATGCGAGCCATGGACGAGAAAACGCCCGGCGCGCACGGCCGACAGGCCCTCCAGCGCGGCGTTGACCCAATCTTTTTGCGCGATGCGGCCGAAGGTGACGTCCTGCGCCATGTCCTCGCCAACAGCGCAGGCGACCAGCGCGCGGACATTGTCCTCATCCGGCGCGCGCCCGAAATAGACTTCGACCACCCAGGGCGTCGCGCCCCAATGGGCGGTCGAGGCCTTTTCCTCGAAGGCGGCGGCGGCGGTGTCAGTCGGGTCGAAAGTCTCGACCACCAGATCGGCGACCGCGCGGGCGCGGTCCTCATCGCATTTTAGCCGCATGACATAGGCGGCGTTATTGGGGGGCAAACCTTCGAGCATGGCGGGGACCTAGCATGAGGCGCCGCGCGTGTCGATGAGCCCCAATGGAAAAGCGGCGCTTCCTCTGCTACACCCTGGGCAACAAGGAATCGTCGATGATCTCTTTCTCTCTTCTGCGGCGTCGGGGGTTTTTCGCGCTGCCAGCCCTCCTGTTGCTGTCCGTCCTGCCTGCAGCGGCCAAAGACGCGCGCGTGTCGGGAAACATTTCCTACCGCGAGCGCATCGCCCTGCCGCCCGGCTTTGTGGTGAAAGTCGAACTTCTCGACATTTCCCGGCAGGATGCGCCCGCCGAAACCCTGAAAGCGATTGAGTTGACGCCTGCGCACCAAATTCCCATCCCCTATGAAATCGGCTTCGACAAGACCCGGATCAACCCCCGCCATAGCTATGCGGTTCGCGCGCAGATTTTTGTTGATGGACGACTGTGGTTCACCACCACGCAAATGATCCCCGTCATCACCCGGGGCGCGCCGCGTCACGCCGATATCTGGTTGCAACGCGTCGCGTCGCCGCAAGCAGACAATTTTCTCGGCGATTGGCTGGTCGAGGATATTTCCGGGCGCGGCGTCATCGACACTCTCCAATCCACGCTGACATTCGACGCCAACGGGCGCGTCTATGGCATGGGCGGATGCAACCGCTTCACCGGCGCCATCAAATCCTCGGCCAATGGCCTGAGTTTTGGCCCGCTTGCCGCGACCCAAATGGCCTGTCCGCCCGCGATCGCCGATCAGGAATCACGCTATTTCGCCGCTCTGACCGCCGTGCGTTCGGCGCGTGTCGAAGGGGCTTTTCTGATTCTCCGCGCGGCTGACGGCGCGCCGCTGGTCAAATTGACCCGAAAGCCGACCTGATGACGACCCTGCGTCTCATGACGATTCCGCTGCTGCTCGCGCTGGCTTTTCCGCACCCGGCGCTCTGCGACTCGCCCAAGGCGGAAGCCATGCCCTCCGGCCCGGTTCTGGCCTATGGCGACCGGAACGCCGCCTGTCTCGAATGGAGCGACGGCTGCGTTATTTGTGCGCGCGAGGCGGACGGACCGCATTGCTCGACGCCGGGGATTGCCTGCCAACCCGCCGAAACCGCCTGCAAGCGAAAGGTGAAGTGACGACGCAAAAAAGGCCGCCCGAAGGCGGCCTTTTGCAGCAAGCGCTTGAAAAAAATCAGCGCGAATAGAATTCGATGACCAGATTGGCTCCATCTGCACCGGATAGGGAACTTCCGCCGGCAGCGGGATGCGGGTCAGCTTGGCGGTCATCTTGGAATGATCCACCTCGTAGAAATCCGGCACGTCGCGTTCGGCGAGGCCCACGGCTTCGAGCACGATCACCAGCTGGCGCGAGGATTCCTTGATCTCGACCACGTCGCCCGGCTTGACCAGATAGGAGGCGATGTTGACGCGGCGGCCGTTGACCTTGACGTGACCATGGTTGACGAACTGGCGCGCGGCGAACACCGTCGGCACGAATTTCGCGCGGTAAACCACGGCGTCGAGGCGGCGCTCCAGCAGGCCAACCATGTTGTCGCCCGAGTTGCCCTTCATGCGGATCGCTTCGGCGTAATATTTGCGGAACTGCTTTTCCGAGATATTGCCGTAATAGCCCTTGAGCTTCTGCTTGGCCTTGAGCTGGGTGCCGAAATCCGACATCTTGCCCTTGCGGCGCTGGCCGTGCTGGCCCGGGCCGTATTCGCGGCGATTGACCGGGCTCTTCGGGCGGCCCCAGATGTTCTGGCCCATGCGGCGGTCGATTTTATACTTGGATTCTTGACGCTTCGTCATTGCAGTCCTCAAAAAACTTTATACGGCGTGAGGACAGCGCAACGCTCGCGCAAAGCGCGGCGAAAAAGCGTCCTCCCGCAGCGCGGGAAGAACGCGCCCTCCTCTGTCCGGAATAGTCCAGACCGACAGACGACTCACCTTTTGCGAAGTTTCGCTATGGGAGCGGTCACGGGTGCGAGCCTTCGCGCCGGCGGACCGGGCGAAGAACGTGTCTGATAGAGGCAGCAGCGGCATAAGTCAATCGACCGAGGCCCCTTGGCGTCAGGCCTGTGTTCAAGTTAAAAGCGTTGTTCTGGCCCAAAAGCTTTCACCGCTCCGCGAAAAGGTCATGGATCGCACCCCCAAAATCCTCGTCTTCGACTCTGGACTGGGCGGCCTCACGGTTTTCCGCGCCCTGCTCGAACGGCGTCCCGACGCGGAATTTTTCTATGCGGCGGACGATCTCGGTTTCCCCTACGGCCCGAAAAGCGAAGCAGAAGTCTCACGCCTCGTGCTGTCGGCCATGGAGCGGCTGATCGCCGCCCATGCGCCCGATTGCGTGGTCATCGCCTGCAACACCGCCTCGACTCTGGTCCTGCCGCAGTTGCGGGAGCGCTGGCCAAAGATTCCCTTCGTCGGCACGGTGCCCGCGATAAAGCCGGCGGCGGAACAATCGCAATCGCGGCTGATCACCATTCTCGCCACTCCCGGCACCGTGGCGCGCGACTATACCCGCGACCTGATCGACAAATTCGCCGGCCATTGCGACGTGACGCTGATCGGCTCGCAAAAGCTCGCCGCCCTGGCCGAGGGGTTCATGCAAGGCCAGTCCATTTCCGCCGATGCGGTGTCGCGGGAAATCGCGCCCTGTTTCATCGAGCGCGATGGCAGGCGCACCGACGCCATCGTGCTGGCCTGCACCCATTATCCGCTGCTGCAAGATTTTTTCACCCGCCTCGCGCCCTGGCCGGTCCACTGGATCGACCCCGCCGCCGCCATCGCCCGCCGCGCGGATCACGTGATTTCGGACCGGTTTCCCAGGTGGCGCGAATGCGGGGCCGGGCGCTAAATCCTTCCACTTCACCAGCGGCGCGCGTCCATCCGCCCAATTGCTGGCGGCTGCGGAAAAACTGGAGTTTGTCTGATCCCGGCCGGACGCCGGCCTTCAACCGCACACGCGCCTCCAATGCCCGTCGAGCTGCACGGCCGACGCGGAATGGCCGCCACGATGCCTCAGCCAACGCGGATGAAAACATTCGTCTGATTGGCCGGAAGGGAACCGACGTACAAATGTCGCGGACAAATTCGATCGCCTGAAGACCAGCTCATCGTCCCGTCGGGCGGCAACGCGTCCTTTTTAAGTAGTTCATGACAGTTATCGCATCGCGTTCGCGCTTTTATCGTCTGTGATGAGGCGCCAAGCCCGTCGAAACCATAACTGCGATGCCCAGTTTCGTCGATTTTGACGTTTTCAATCTTTGTCTCCACATGAATCGAGTTGCCGAAGTCCATCATGCCTTCAACCAAACCGATTTGCCTTCGGGAATCCCTTGGGCGGCAGGCGGCCGGCTTCGGCGCGGTGGCCGATCCATTCCACCAAGGCGTCGCCTGACACATTGAACACCCGGCCGCCGGGATCGACCCAGCTCAATCCATCGGCCAAGGCAAAGGTTTTCAGATCGGACAGCCCGCCGTCGCGATAGCGTTGCAGCCTGACGCCTTTTCCGCGCGTCATTTCCGGGATCTCTTCAAGCGGAAACACCAGCAATTTGCGGTTCTCGCCAATCGCCGCCACATGGTCGCCCTCGACCGGCGCGACGAATTGCGCCTTGGCCGGCGCATCGACATTGAGCAGCATCTTGCCCTTTTTGGTATTGCCGATCATGCCGTCCTGCGTGGTGAGGAATCCCCGGCCGTCGCTGGCCGCAATCACCATCTTGCCGCCTGGCTTGTAAACGAAGACCGAGGCGACATCGGCGCCGTCGTCGATATCGGCCAGCAGGCGGATTGGCTCGCCGGCGCCGCGCCCGCCCGGCAACTTGGCCGCTTCGAGCGTGAAGATCTTGCCATCCGTCGTCAGCACCAGAATCTTCGACGTGGTTTCGGCAAAAAAGGCCGCCCGCAGCGAATCGTCGCCCTTGAATTGCAGACTGCTGAGGTCGGATACATGGCCCTTGAGCGCGCGAAACCAGCCTTTTTGCGTGACGACCACGGTGACCGGTTCGCGCTCGACCAGTATGTCGTTGAGGTCGAAATCCTCGGACAAGGCCGGCGGCGCCTCGAATGTGGTGCGCCTCTTGCCGAGCGCCGTCAGCGGCCCCCATTTCTTCTTGATCTCACGAACCTGCGCGGTGATGCTTTTCCATTGACGCACATCGTCGCCGACCAGCACGTCCAGCTCTTCCTTTTCGCGCGTAAGCTCGGCGTGCTCGTTGCGCAGCTGCATTTCCTCCAAGCGCCGCAGCGAGCGCAGGCGCGTGTCGAGAATGTAGTTGGCCTGATTGTCGGTGAGTTCGAACCGCGCCTTCAGCACGTCCTTGGGTTCCTCCTCCTCGCGGATGATGCGAATCACCTCGTCGAGATTGAGGAAGGCGATGATCATGCCGGCCAAAACTTCGAGCCGGCGCTCGATCTCGGCCAGGCGGCAGCGGGAGCGCCGCACCAGCACAGTTCTGCGGTGGTCGAGCCATTGGCGCAGGGCTTCGGACAGCGACAACACGCGCGGCGTCACGCCATCGACCAGCACGTTCATATTCATGGCGAAGCGCGCTTCCAGCTCGCTCATGCGGAACAGGCTTTCCATCATCACGCCGGCGTCGACGGTTTTCGCCCGCGGCTCTAAAACGATTCGCACATCTTCGGCCAATTCATCGCGCACGTCGGCGAGCAGCGGCAATTTGCGCTCATTGACCAGTTCGGCCAGCTTTTCGATCAGCCGCGACTTCTGCACCCCATAGGGAATCTCGGTCACCACCACGTTCCACTGGCCTCGCGCGGACTCCTCCTTGCTCCAGCGGGCGCGAATGCGGAAAGAGCCGCGCCCGGTGCGATAGGTTTCGAGAATTGATTCGCGCGAATCCACAATGATGCCGCCGGTCGGAAAATCCGGCCCCGGCACGAAATGCAGTCAGCTGCTCGGCCCCGGCTTGCGGATTGGCGATCAGGTAAAGCGCGGCGTCGCAGAGTTCGGCGACATTATGCGGCGGAATCGAGGTCGCCATGCCGACCGCGATGCCTTGCGCGCCATTGGCCAGCAGGTTGGGAAAAGCCGCGGGCAGAACCACCGGCTCTTTGGCATCTCCGGAGTAATTGTCACGGAAATCGACGGCGTCTTCGTCAATGCCTTCGAGAAGCGCGCGGGCGACATCGGTCATGCGCGCTTCGGTGTAGCGATAGGCGGCGGCGCCGTCGCCGTCGATATTGCCGAAGTTGCCCTGCCCGTCGACCAGCGGATAACGCGAGGAAAAATCCTGCGCCAGCCTCACCAGAGCGTCATAAATCGCCTGGTCGCCATGGGGATGGAAGGAGCCCATCACGTCGCCGACGATTTTCGCGCATTTCTTGAAAGGCGTGCCGGGATCGAGCCGCAGAATGTGCATGCCATAGAGAATGCGGCGATGCACCGGTTTTAGGCCGTCGCGGGCGTCGGGAAGCGCGCGCCCCATGATGGTGGAGAGCGCATAGGCGAGATAACGCTCTTCCAGCGCGTCGCGCAGATTGATCGGCTGATTATTTTCGCCCGGAGGCGGCAGATGGGGTTTGGCCATGGTCCTCTCCTAAGCCAGCCGGCGGCCAGGTTCAAGTTCCCTGTTTGTACCCGGCTACTTTAATGCGGATTGTGTCCTTTGCGCACTAGCCCAACCGTGACAGTGGAGAGTAAAAGCACAAATCATTCGCTTAAGGCGGAACCATATCCAACCCATATGCTTAAGTTCTAGCGACACCGGCGCGGCTCCTCGCCGCTCATGTCGCCAGAATCGTGACTGAGGATGTTATGAAAACGTCAAAAACTGTTGCTCCCGCTCTGTTTGCCGCCGCCATTGTCGCCGCTTTCGGCTTCGGCGTCGTATCGCAGGTTGGAAGCGTGATGGCCGAAAACGCCGCCAATGTCGTGGAGGCCGTTTCGGTCAAGGCCCTCGGTTCGACCGAGCGGCGCTGTGAAGCTCGTGATGTCGAAGCCGACGAAGGCTATGGCGTCTCGCGAATCGAAAAGCGTGTCGTCTGCCAATAATGAGGCTGACAAGTGCAAAGCTCCAAAAAAAGCGGCCCTGCGAGGCCGCTTTTTCATTTTTGTCACGGGCTGAAATCGCCAGCATGAAGGCGCCGCGCGAAATCGGGCGGCTTGACGCCGCGCGGCGCAAAAACGTCGCGATTGAGAAAAAACCCGGTCAGGCGAAAACCAGCGTCGATCTCTTCGCGTGAGGCCGGCGTCCCCGGCGCCTCGCGCAAAAAACCCGGCAGGGGCAGCAGCTTGGCCGCCCAGGGCGCGCCAGCGTCGCGGCTGACGGCGCGGGCGCTTTTCGGCGAGACATAAATCAGGTCCTCGTGCGAACCCGTGGCGGCGCATTGGTCGAGATCGAGGCCGAAGCCGAGTTCGGCCAGCAGCGCCAGTTCGAAATGCACGAACAGCGCCGGAGCCAGAGGTCCGGCAAGATGGGCGAGCAAAACCTGCGCCCGCTCGAACAAGGCGGAGTGCGGATCGCGTTCGGGCAAAAGGCGCAGCAGCGCGCCGAGCAGATTGACGCCATGCAGCGCCTGGGCGCTGGAAATCAGCGCATCCGTGCGAAGAACCGCCGCCTCGACGGCATAGAGGCCGAGATGCTCCTCCAGTCGCGCCCGCCAGACCGCCTCGACCTCATTGCCGGCTTGCAGAACCGGCTGCATGGTCTTGCTGCGCCCTCCCCGGACCACGCCGAGATGGCGCCCGTGCGCGCGGGTCATCAACTCCAGGATCACGCTGGATTCGCCGTGTTTTTTCAGGCCAAGGATCAGGCCGCGATCCGCCCATTCCATTGAAAATCCGTCGCCTTTTCGCAAACACCGGCTGCTGGCTCATCCGGGATGACGCCCATGGTTCGAGACGCCGCCTTGCCCCGCCGAGAGCCTTTCACTTGCATCTTTCGGCGAGGCAAGGCGGCTCCTCACCATGAGGGCTCCCTAAGGCCTCGATGGTGAATTATCGATCCCCTCATGCTGAGGAGCAAGGCGAATGCCTTGCGTCTCGAAGCACGGGGGATCGATCCTCCCGCGTCCGAAACCCCACTAACTCTTCGGGAACTCCAGACCCATTTCGCGATAGCGCTCCGGGTCATCGCCCCAATGCTCGCGCACTTTCACGAACAGGAACAGGTGGATATTCTGTTCCGCCGCCTCGATGATTTCCTTGCGCGCCGCCTGCCCGATGGATTTTATGGTGCGACCGCCCTCGCCGATCACGATTTTCTTCTGCCCCTCGCGGGTGACGTAAATCGTCTGCTCGACCCGCGCCGAGCCATTGGGAAGATCCTTCCACAACTCGGTTTCGACGGTGGATTGATAGGGCAATTCGTCATGCAACCGCTCGAACAGCTTTTCGCGGGTGATTTCGGCGGCCAGCGCCCGCAAGGGTGCGTCGGAAATCTGGTCCTCGGGATAGAGCCACGGCCCTTCCGGCATGATGCTCGCCAGCTTTTCCTTGAATTTCCCCACGCCAAAACCTTTGAGCGCCGAGATCATATAGGTCTCGGAAAAGGCGCAGCGGGCGTTGAGATCGGCGGCCAGCCCCAGCAGCTTTTCGGCCGGGACGGTGTCGATCTTGTTGAGCACGAGCATCTTGGGCGCACGCAACTGGGTCAATTTGGCGAGGATGGACTCGACCTCCTCGTCGACGCCCTTGTGCGCATCGACCAGCAGGGCCACCGCGTCGGCGTCGCCGGCCCCGCCCCAGGCGGAGGTGACCATGGCGCGGTCGAGCCGGCGTTTTGGCGCGAAAATGCCCGGCGTATCGACGAAAATAATCTGCGCCGCGCCTTCGAGCGCAATGCCGCGCACCAGCGTGCGCGTCGTCTGCACCTTGCGCGAGACAATCGTCACCTTGGCGCCGACAAGCTGGTTGAGCAGCGTCGATTTCCCGGCGTTGGGCGCTCCGATCAGCGCCACGAATCCGCACGCGTCCCAAGTTCTTTGGCGATTTCCTCAGTCATTCATCGCCTCCAACGACGCCTTCGCGTTCCAGAAAATTTTGCGCGCTGGCCTGTTCGGCGAAGCGTTTGGAACTGCCCTCGGCCAGGGCCGGTTCAAATCCATTGACGCCGACCTCGATTGAAAAGACCGGCGCGTGATCGGGGCCGGAACGGCCCACCTGACGATAGACCGGGGTCGGCAGGCCGCGCGCCTGCGCCCATTCCTGCAAGGCGGTCTTGGGATCGCGCAGCGGGCGCACGGGATTGAGCATTTTTTCCGAAAAAAACCGCCGCACCAGAGCTTCCGCGGCGCCATAGCCGGCGTCGAGAAACACCGCGCCGAGCAAGGATTCGCAGATGTCGCCGAGAATGGCCGATTTTATCGGCGCCGCCGGTCTGGGCCTCGCCCTCGCCCAGCCGCAACACGGCGCCGACGCCCCAGCCGCGCGCCACATCGGCGCAGGTTTCCTTGCGCACCAGATCGGCGAGGCGGCGTGACAACTCCCCCTCCTCGGCCTCGGGGAAAGTCTCGTAGAGCATGTCCGAAACCGTCAATCCGAGCACGCGGTCGCCGAGGAACTCCAGCCTCTGGTAGGAATCGGCGCGACGCTGCGCCTGCGCCGGCAAGGCGCTGACATGGGTGAGCGCCCGCTCCAGCAAGGACGCATCGGCAAAGACATGGCCGATGCGCGCCTGTAACGCGGTCACGTCGTCTTTCGGAAGTTCAGCCGCGGAAAGTGTCATGATCTCCGGTCATTTTACCGATTGGAACATGCGGCTCAGGCGCAGGGTCTGCGGCCAGCGCCAGAATTCCCAGCCCGCCGCGCCCTCGCCGACCGAGAAGAACAGGACTTGGGCGCGGCCTTCGAGATTTTCGAACGGCACATAGCCGACGCCGCCCTGATCGGCCGGCACACGCGAATCGGTGGAATTGTCGCGATTGTCGCCCATCATGAAATAATGGTTCGGCCGGCACGACGAAAGGCCCGGCGTTATCGTTGAAGCCGTCGTCGCCCTGGATTTCGATGATCTTGTGCTTCACGCCATTGGGCAGGGTCTCGATATAGGTCGGCACCGGGCCGAAATGACCGTAAAGGTCCTCGGTCTGCGCCTTTTCGATCGCCTCGCGCGGCACCAGCGTGTCGTTGATGTAGAGGCGGCCCTTCTTCATCTCGATCTTGTCGCCCGGCATGCCGATCACCCGCTTGATGTAATCGGTCTCATTGTCGCGCGGCAGCTTGAACACCACGACATCGCCGCGCTGGGGCGGCGAGGCGAGAATGCGGCCGTTGAACAGCGGCAGGCCGAAGGGAATGGAATAGCGCGAATAGCCATAGGAATATTTCGAGACGAAGAGATAATCGCCCACTTCCAGAGTGGGGATCATCGATCCCGACGGAATGTTGAAGGGCTGGAACAGCAAGGTGCGCACCACCAGGGCGATCGCCAGGGCTTGCAGGATCACTGAAATGGTTTCGCCCCAACCGCCTTCGGATTCGTTTCGGCGCGTGACGCGGTTTGGCTCATGTGGAATTGCTCATCTTTCAGTCGATCGAATTTGTGTCGCTTGTCGGCGTTTTCAGCGCGCAACGCAAGCCATGCCGGGTTTTATTACCGCGATTTAAGGTTCCGTGGCGTTATCACAAGATGCGAAAGCCGTTACTACAGGTCGCGCCTCAAAAATCACCTGCGCCTGGGCGAGCGGATATTCATCGGTCAGGGTCAGATGAATATGGGCCTCGCAGCCCGCCGGAATCAAGGCGGCGAGCCGCGCCGCCGCGCCGCCGGTCAAATGCAGGGTCGGACTGCCCGGACGATTCGTTGACCACGCCCATGTCGAGCCAGTTCACGCCCTGCCCTATGCCGGTGCCGAGCGCCTTGGCGCAGGCCTCCTTGGCGGCGAAACGCTTGGCGTAGGTCGCCGCCCGGGCCGCGCGGCCATCGGCTTTCGCGCGCTCGATTTCGGTAAAACAGCGGCGCGGAAAGCGGTCGCCGTATTTTTCCAGCGTTTTCTCGATGCGGCGGATGTCGCAGAGGTCCATTCCGATGCCGACGATCACGCCGCCGCCCGCCGCTTTCGCGGCCCTCTTCCATCGCCGCGCGCATTGTCCGCACGCTCGCGTCAAGCCCGATGAAGATGGCCTCGCCGATCAGGAAATGGCCGATGTTCAATTCGACGATCTGCGGCAAACCCGCGATGATCCGCGCCGTGTCGAAGTCGAGACCGTGGCCGGCGTGGCATTCGAGACCGAGCCGCTCGGCCTCCTGCGCCGCCGCGCGCAGCCTCGCGAATTCGGCTTGCGCTTTTTCCGTCTCGCCCAGCGTCACGGCGTTGCACCACGCGCCGGTATGCAATTCCACCACCGGCGCCTTGACCGAAGCCGCCGCGGCGAGGATTTCGAGCGACGGCTCGATGAACAGCGAAACCCGAATGCCGGCGCGAAAAAGCTGATCGACATAGGGCAGCAGGCGGTCATGGCCGCCGATCACGTCCAGCCCGCCCTCGGTGGTGCGTTCGGTGCGCTTTTCCGGCACCAGACAGCAGGCGTGCGGCTTGATTTTCAGGGCGATGTCGAGCATCTGCTCGGTGGCGGCCATTTCGAAATTGAGCGGCGCGGCGATGGCGGCCTTGAGCCGCGCCATGTCGTCGTCGTCGATATGGCGGCGATCTTCGCGCAAATGCGCGGTGATGCCATCGGCCCCCGCCGCGAGCGCCGCTTGCGCCGCGCGAAGCGGATCGGGAAAAGCGCCGCCGCGCGCATTGCGCAGCGTGGCGACATGATCGACGTTCACGCCAAGGCGGAGTTTTCGGGAGGTCATCGGCGGGCCTTTCTCAATATAAACTCGCCGCTGGCGCCAATCCCCTCACCCTGAGGAGGAGCGCAAGGGCGTTCGAAGAAACGCCCGTCTTTCGACGGGCTATGGCGACGTCTCGAAGGGCGAGGGATACGTTGGCCACCAAGTCGCCCTCAGGTTTGTGGCGGCGGCCCATGGTTCGAGACGGCCCCCCTTTGGGGGCCTCCTCACCATGAGGTGTGGAAGTTAATGCGCTCAATACGTCGCTCACCCGATCACCCTCTCAACCTTGTGGACGATCGGCAAGGCGCGCAAGCGCGAAATGATATCGGTCAGATTCTTGAGATCGAACACCTGAATATCGAAAATCATCTCGCGGAAGTCGGGTGATTTCTTGATGAAGCTCACGTCGTCGATATTGCCGCCCGGCTCGCCGATCACGGCTCGCCACCGCGCCGAGGCTGCCCGGCTCGTTGATCGCCGCGACGATGATCTTGGCCGGAAAACGCTCCTGCGGGTCCGCCACGTCCCAGCGCACGTCGAGCCAGCGCTCCGGCTGGTCGTCGAAGGCGGCCAGCGCCGGCGACTGGATCGGATAGATCGTGATGCCCTCGCCCGGCGTCATGATGCCGACGATGCGGTCGCCCGGCACCGCGCCGCCATTGGGCGCGAAATTCACCGGCTGGTCGCCGCGCAACCCGCGAATCGGCAGGGCGTGGGCGCCCTCCGGCGCGCCGGGCACCTTGAACTGCACGCCCGTCGCCTTCTGCATGCCGAACCAGCCGGGATCGGCGGGATTGGCCGGGGCGGGCTTGCGCTCTTCCTTGAAGTCCGGATAGACCGACTGGACCACGTCGCCGGAAAACATTTCGCCGCGTCCGACCGCCGCCAGCACGTCCTCGATACTGGCGCGGGCCAGACGCGGCAGCGCCTGCCGCAGCTTGTCCTCCGAAAATTTCTTGCCGCCGCGCTCAAAGGCCCGCACCACGATCTGGCGGCCGAGGCCCGCATATTGCGCCCGCACCGCATCGCGGCTGGCGCGGCGGATGGCGGAGCGCGCCTTGCCGGTGACGGCGATCGATTCCCAGGCGGCCGGGGGCGTCTGCCCTTCGGCCCGCACGATATCGACCTCATCGCCATTGGCGAGCGGCGCCAGCAACGGCGCGAGACGGCCGTTGATCTTCACCCCCACCGCCGAATTGCCGACGCTGGTATGCACGGCATAGGCGAAGTCGATCGCCGTGGCGCCGCGCGGCAGGGCGATCAGCCGTCCCTTGGGCGTGAAGCAGAAGACCTGGTCGTGGAACAGCTCCAACCGCGTATGTTCGAGGAATTCTTCCGGGCTGTCGCCGTCCGCCAGCAAATCGATGGTGCGCTTGAGCCATTGATAGGCGTTGCTGTCATGCGACAGCACCGGCGCGGGCGCGTCGCGCTGATCCTTGTAGAGCGAATGGGCGGCGATGCCGAAGCGGGCGATGTCGTGCATCTGCCCGGTGCGCACCTGAAGTTCCACGCGCTGGCGCCCCGGCCCGACCACCGTGGTGTGAATGGAGCGGTAGTCGTTTTGCTTCGGCGTCGAGATATAATCCTTGAAGCGGCCCGGCACCGACGGCCATTTGGTGTGCACCACGCCGATGACCCGGTAGCATTCGTCGACATTTTCGACCACGACGCGAAAACCGAAAATATCGGAGAGCTGCTCGAAGGCGACGGATTTGCGCTCCATCTTGCTCCACACCGAATAGGGCTGCTTCTGGCGTCCGCGCACATGCGCCTTGATGCCGCGCAGCGCCAACTCCTCGGTCAGCTCATTCTCGATGGTGGCGATCAGCTCCTTGTTCTTGTCCCGCAAATCCTCGAGACGCGTCGAGACCATGGCGAAGGCTTCGGGCATCAAGAATTTGAACGACAAATTCTCCAACTCGTCGCGCAGGCTCTGCATGCCCATGCGGCCGGCGAGCGGCGCATAGATGTCGAGCGTTTCTTCCGCGATGCGGGCCCGCTTTTCCGGCGAGACATAATGCAGCGTGCGCATGTTGTGCAGACGGTCGGCCAGCTTGACCAGCAGCACCCGCACGTCTTCGGCGATCGCCAGCAGAAGTTTTCTGAAATTCTCCGCCTGCGCGGCGCGTTTCGAAACCAGATCGAGTTTTTTCAGCTTGGTCAGGCCATCGACCAGATGGCCGATTTCCTCGCCGAACAGATTGTCGATCTCGGCGCGGGTCGCGCCGGTGTCCTCGATGGTGTCATGCAGAACGGCGGCGACGATGGTGGCGTCGTCGAGTTTCATTTCAGTGAGGATCGCCGCCACTTCCAGCGGATGGGTGAAATAGGGGTCGCCCGAGGCGCGTTTCTGCGCGCCATGCGCCCGCATGGCGTAAACATAGGCGCGATTGAGCAAGTCTTCGTCGGTATGCGGGTTATATTTTCGAACGCGATCGACGAGTTCGTATTGCCGCATCATTCTGACAAACTTCCTCGACTCGAACATGGCGGCCTCAAAACAGGCTCCGCCCCTGCCGCTTCACTATCGACGGGCCGCCGCCCTTGGGCAAGCGCGGAAGCATTTGAAAGACAAAAAAAGCGAGGCTTCATAAGCGCCTCGCTCCTTTGGCCTGTCGGCTGCAAACGCAATCTATTCCGAATCGTCTTCGGTTTCGGCCGGGGGCACCAAGCCCTCGAGACCGCGCAAAAGATCTTCCTCGGTCATGCGGTCGAACTGAATGTCGCCGCTGGCGTCGCTGGTCGCGGACGAGACCAGCGCCGGCACGACTTCCGTTTCGGGTTCGTCCACTTCGACATGCTTTTGCAGCGAGTGGATGAAATCCTCGCGCAAATCTTCCGGCGCGACCGTCGAATTCGGCGATTTCGCGCAAGGCGACCACCGGGTTCTTGTCATTGTCGCGCGGGACGGTGATCGGCGCGCCGGAGGAAACCATGCGTGCGCGATGGCTCGCCAGCAGAACCAGATCGAAACGGTTGTCGACCTTGTCAATGCAATCTTCAACTGTGACGCGCGCCATACGGCCCCACTCCTAAAACTGGACATCCATTCGGGAATCAAAGGACAGTTACAAAATAATGACCCCGGACGCAAGTTTCATCGCCCGCGCCTTCAAAAAGCTTTACCTCCGAGGGTTCGCGCAACTGTTTTCGCATGGGAGCCGCCGCAAATTCGACGTTATTCGAAGATAATTTTCAAGTTATACGATTTCAAGAATGTAGATTTCAATTCCCGAAAAGCCAAGGCATTCACGGATCGCATGAACGCATTTTTGTGGGCGTCCTGCGAATTGACCATGTCCCAAGCTGATTGACGCTGAAGGAAATTTTTCTGGCGCCGTGAAAAACCAGCCTTGATTTTGATGGGATATGCGATAAATCAGACGTCCGATTTAAGAAGCCGCGCCCATTGCAGTCGCGCGAGTTCAATAGGAAACGGAAAAACATAATGGCGGATCCGGAACGTATAGCTGTATTTATTGATGGAGCCAACCTTTACGCAACTGCGAAATCGCTTGGCTTCGACATCGATTACAAACGTCTGCTCAAAGAATTTCATTCGCGCGGCCGTCTTGTGCGCGCTTTCTATTACACCGCGCTGGTAGAAGATCAAGAGTATTCCTCCATCCGTCCGCTGATCGACTGGCTCGATTACAATGGCTATGCCGTTGTCACCAAGCCGGCCAAGGAATTCGTCGATGCGCTCGGCCGCCGCAAGGTGAAGGGCAACATGGACATCGAACTCGCGGTGGACGCCATGGAAATGGCCGACCACGTCGATCACATCGTGCTGTTTTCGGGCGACGGGGACTTCCGCTCGCTGGTCGAAGCGGTGCAGCGCAAGGGCGTGCGGGTTTCGGTCATGTCGACCATCACCACGCAACCGCCGATGGTGGCCGATGAATTGCGCCGCCAGGCCGACGAATTCGTCGATCTCGTCCATCTCGTCAACAAGATCGGCCGCGACCCCAGCGATCGCACCGACCGGTTGCAGCGTTTTCAGGAACGCCGCCCGGCCGGACCGGTGACGCCCATGCCGCATGACGCCACCGTTGGTGACGACGAAGAGTGAGACGGACCTGAATTTCAGCATCGGGTGATTTTTCGCGCGGAAGCCCATGCTTCCGCGCGAAATTTGTCTTAAACGCTTAACCCATGAAAACGCACAATTCTCCCCCGGCGCCCGACAAAGACTGCGGGTTTTGCCCGCGCCTGGTCGCATTTCGCCAAGCCAATCGCGTCGCCTTGCCCGGCGGCCATAATGCGCCGGTCCCGAGCTTTGGCGCCGCCGAAGCCTCCGTGCTGATCGTCGGTCTTGCGCCCGGCCTGCACGGCGCCAATGCCACCGGACGGCCCTTCACTGGCGACTGGGCCGGCGACATGCTCTACCCGGCCCTGATCCGCTTCGGTTTCGCCGACGGGATCTATGACGAACGCGCCGACGATGGTTTGCAATTGCGCAATTGCCGCATCTCCAACGCCGTGCGCTGCGTGCCGCCGCAGAACAAGCCGACTGTCACGGAGATCGCCGCCTGCCGCGCCTTTCTCGTCGCGGAAATCGCAGCCATGCCGAAGCTGCGCGCCCTGCTCTGTCTGGGCCGCATCGCGCATGACAGCGCGCTCAAGGCGCTGGGGGTCAAGGCCAAATCCTGTCCGTTCGGACATGGCGCCGCCCATCCGCTGGCGGAACACGGCCTGACGCTTTACGACAGTTATCATTGCTCGCGTTACAACACCAATACGGGCGTGCTGACGCAGCAAATGTTCGACAGCGTGTTTGCAAGGATCAGGAGCGATCTGTCAGGGATCGCCTAGAGCGTTTTCAAGCGAAGTGGAATCCGGTTCGCGTGAAGAAAACGCGTTCAAACAAGAATTAGCGGTCCACGCTCTCGCTCGGCACATTCGCCAACGCAGCGATGACTTCCTTATCGTCCAATTGATGGAAATCCCGGTAGAACTCGCCGACGGCGTCAAAACTTTCTGGAATGTTCAGGAACAAAACCTCATCGACGAGCCCTTGCAAGACGACAGCGGAACTGCGTGCTGCGACGGGAACAGCGACGATGATCTGGTCCGGAGCCCGCCTGCGAACCGCCGCGATCGCTGCTTCCATGCTTGCCCCGGTGGCAACGCCGTCATCGACCAGGATCGCCGTGCGGCCAAGCGCTGGCACTGGATCCTTTCCGGGCAAATAGAGCGCGCGCCGCCTTTCTATTTCCTTCAGCTCGGCGGCGCCCAGGGACGCGACCTCGGACTCCGCAAGTCCTGCGGCGCGGCAAATGTCCTCATTGAAAATGATGACTGGCCGCTCGCCATCCACCACCGCTCCGGCAGCGAGTTCCGGCTGCCCGGGCACACCGATCTTGCGGACAAGCAAAAGGTCGAGGGGGGCATTCAATCGCTTTGCAATTTCAATCGCGACAGGGACGCCGCCACGAGGCAAGGCATAGACCACCGGCCTTAGGGGCGTCCGCAACGCGAGCCTCGCCGCCAGCAGCCGCCCCGCCATTTCGCGATTTTCAAAGCTCCGCATCGCTTCCTGACCCACGGCCAACGAACGTCTTTCCCGCGCCACTTGTTCAGCCGTAGGTAAAATCCGGCTTGCTCTGCCCGACTTCAATAATATAACCATCGGGATCGCGAATGTAGCAGCGCGTCTCGCCGTATTTGTCCTTTGGCTCTGTTATGAACTCAGCTCCGCGATTTCGCCATTGTTGATAGCACGCCTGAATATCTGCAACGCGGATATTCATGAAACTGCTGAATGAATTGGAGTCACGGGGGACGCTGAGCGTTACCGATGGTTTGTCGGGCGTCGGACCGCCCCCGGTGTTGACAATGAGCCAGGTGTTCGCGATCTGGAGGTAACCTGGCGCGCCCTTGCCGTCACCTTTGCTCAGAATGCGACTTCCGAACACCGTTTCGTAAAATCGCAGCGACCGTTCAATGTCGGCGACGGTGAGAAAATGTGCCACGGTAAACCCATCCTGCGGCGGCATTTGATAGGTTTTCTGTTCGACTTGTACGTCGTCCATAGCTCACTCCCATTCTGATTGGGACTGCTCCATTCGCCAGATACGTCGGGCCGCGCGCTTGGAAATGAACCGGAACTCAATTCGGAAAAACGCGACTTTTGAAAATTCGTTCCGATCCGCAAACGGATTGCAACCGGGGGCACGGCAGATCGTTTATCCGTGAAGCGGAGCCGCACGCAAAAAACGGCGCTGGCGAGTCCCGCGAGGAGGAGACTGACCATGCTCCGAACCCTGCAATTCTCAAACGCCTGCTGCGAGATCGACCGGCGCGAAATCATCGCCGGCGCCGCCTTGGGCGCGCTCATGACGATGTTGGGCGGCGTCCGGCCCTTGCGCGCGCAAACACTGTCGGGAGCCCCGCCCGAAGTGGACCGTCTGGCGATCAGGGTGCTGGTCGATTCCTATCAATTCGCCGTCGCTCCGAGCCGCAAGGCGGGCGATGTCGACATTGCGCATTTCGGATGGGGTCTCGAACCGACAAGCCCTCCGGGGAAAACGCTGATCAGCGAATTCGGCCTCGCCCTTCATGCCCGCTCGACGCGCGGCGACCAAACGCGCAACGTCCTGATCGACTTCGGCTACACGCCGGAAGCGCTGAACAATAACGCCCTGCTTGTCGGCATGGATCCGGCGACCCTGGACGCCCTCGTCCTGAGCCACGGCCATTACGATCATTTTGGCGGCATGGCAGGCTTCCTCAAGCAGCACGGCGGCGCGTTAAAACCCGGCTTGCCGCTGTTCATCGGCGGCGAGGAGGCTTTTTGCGCCCGGCAATGGGTTGGGCCGCCGGTCAAGGGCGATTTCGGCGCCATTGACCGTAGCGCGCTCGCCGCCGCCAAGATTACAGTGACCGCTCCGGACGGGCCTTCGCTCGTCGCTGACCACGCCTTCACCACCGGACACATCGGTCAGACCAGCTTCGAAAAGCTGCTGTCTCCGAGCACAATGAGCATCGGCGTCGCCAATGGCTTTGGCTGTTACGCCGAGAAACTCCCCGAGGATGAGCGAATGCTCGGCGTCGTTCCCGACCAGTTCCGGCATGAAATCGCCACCGCTTATAACGTCAAGGGGCGCGGCCTGGTCGTGCTGACGTCATGCAGCCACCGCGGGGTCATCAATGCGGTCAAACAAGCGCAAGCGGCCTCGGGAATCAACAAGGTCCACGCCGTGATCGGCGGCTTCCACCTGGCGCCGTTCAAGGAGGATTATATTCGGGAGACCGTCGCCGCGCTCAAGCAAGCCGACGTCGATTACATCATCCCGCTGCATTGTTCCGGCGAAGCTTTTTACGATATCGCCAAAAGCGAAATGCCTACAAAAGTGTTGCGCGCTTACACCGGCACGCAACTAACCTTCGGCTGAGGCGGAAAGCGGCTTACTCCTTGGCGGCAACCTTCTGGCGCAGGTCGGCGGCCAACAGGCTCGGCGCCAAATCGCCAAGGCGCGCGCGATAGATGTGGAGGTTCTCCGCCACCCGCTGCACGTAATTGCGGGTTTCGGTGAAGGGGATGCGCTCGATCCAATCGATGGGATCGACACCGGCGTCGCGCGGATCGCCATAGGCCTTGATCCAGTTGCCCACGTTGCCGCCCCCGGCATTATAGGCGGCGAAGGTCAGGATATGCGAGCCGCGATATTCGCCGAGCAATTGCCCGAGATGAAAGGCCCCAAGCTGGGCGTTGAAGGCGGGATCGCTTTTCATGCGCGCTTCGTCATAGACGACCCCGGCGCGTTGGGCGGCGTTGCGCGCGGTGCCGGCGATCATCTGCATCAGGCCGAAGGCCCGGCGCCGGAATGGGCAGTGGCGTCGAAGGCGCTTTCCTGCCGCGCGATCGCCAGCACCAGAGGCCGCGTCGCGGAATTGGCCAGCGCGACGAATTCCGGCACGCCATTGATCGGATAGGCCAGGGTGTCGATGGGGAGGCCACGATGCAGCGCCGCCTTGCCGGCAGCCAACGCGATGCGGGCGTCGCCCTTTTCCTCGATCAGCCGGGACAGAGCCGCCATCTGGTCCGGCTCAGTCAGCACATGGGCGCTGTCGAGCGCCAGTTGCCGCGCCGATTCGTTCTCGCCGAGAGTGAACAGCAATTCGGCGGCGCGCACCGGCGCCGCCCGCGCCGCGCCTTCCGCCGCCGTGGCGGGTGCGCGCAACACGACCGCTTCGTCGCCCAGTTTTGCGCGGGCGATCTGGCCGTAGAAGGTTTCCGTTTCGGCTGCGGCCCGGGCATAGAACGGTTTGCCGTCGTCGCCTTTCGCCTCGGCGACGCGGCCGCGCCAATAGGCGGCGCGCGACACGGAGTGCGGCGTATGCGCCAGCACCGCCATGGCGTCGAAATGCGGCGCGGCCAAAGTCGGTATCGTCAAGGAAGCGCAGGGCGATCCAGCCGGCATGAAATTCGGCTTCGAGCCGCAACTCATTGGACGACGCCGAATGTTCGGCGCAAAGCCGATAGGCGGTGGCGTAATCCTTTTCGTCGAGCAGTTTGCGAGCGATGAGGCGGCGCTCCGTCCACCAGTCATCCGGACTCGCCAGCACCGCCGCATCGCGCGGCGCCGACAGCATGAGCTTCGCCGCTTCCGCGATATGGTCGGCATGACGCTCGCTATGGATGCGCCAATAAAGCAGCGTCGCGTCGTTTTTCAGCGCGGCGGGAACGCGAGCGGCGACCTTCGCCCAGGCCACGTTATTGGCGAGATCGGATTGGGCGCGGAACAGGGCCAGCGCATCCTTGCCGGCCAGGACGGCGGCGCGGCCGGCGGCGGCCGTCTGCTCGCGCAGCATCAACCGGTCGGCGCGATAGATATGGTCGGCGGCGGTGAGGGTTGAGCCGAAAGTCTTGAGCAGGCGTTTTTCCTGCGCCGGCGAGAGATCGGCCTCGCGCCAGGTCTCGCGCGCCAGCCTTTCAGCCTCGTCGCTCCGCGAAGGGTCCGCGCGCAAAAGAATGGCGAGGGCGAGTTCGCCGCCAGCGGTGGTCGGCGGAAACTCGGCGAAATAGGCGGCGGAGCGCTCAGGACGGGCGCTTTCGACGCCGGCAAGGTCCTCGGCGTGTCGGCGCAGGGAGGCAATGGGCCAGTCGGGATGCCCGCGCATGAAGGCGGCGATACGCTCGACACCCGCCGCAACCGCATGTTCGCGCAGAAAGGTCCACTCGACGGCGGCGCGCACGGTCGCGTCATTGGTGGTGAGGGCGGCGTCGCCCAATTCGTGATGGCCTTCGCGATAGAATTTGAGCGCCTCGGCGACGCCGGACAGGTCATAGCCCAGCGCGGCGGCCCGCGCTTCTTGCTGCGCTTCCTCTTGAACCGAAATCTGCTTGTCCGCCGAAGCCGGAACCCCGGCGGTCACGGCGGCTTTGTCATCCTGCGCGATTTCCTGAGACGACGACAGCGGCGCCGATGGCGCCAGGCGATGCGACTGCTGCGCGAGCCAGCGGAGCGGCTTTTGCTGGGTTGGAATCAGCAGGCAGCAGGCAGCAGCCAGGGCTGCTCCGGTCAGTCGTCGATCCAAACGCGCTCTCTGCATCAATAAATCCTGTTGTCCACAGCGTAAGTTCTGAGCCTGCGCTCCGGTTGTTAAAGACGGGTTAACCAACGGCGCTGATCGGCTTATCAGCGGGGCGCCTCTTTCCGTCGCCGCAATCAACAGCTATGAAGTGACGCTCAGGCCAATAGCCTGCCAAAAGCGGCAGCGTTGCGGCGACAAGCGGGACGGAAGATGGCGAGAGCGGCGGAATCGAACTTGAAGGGATGGATGACGGCGCTGGTGACGCCGTTCAAACACGGCGCGATTGACGAGTCCGCCCTGCGTTCCTTGATCGACTGGCAGATCGAAAGCGGCATCCAGGGTCTGGTCCCGGTCGGCACGACTGGCGAAAGCCCCACCCTGTCGCATGAAGAACACAAGCGCGTGGTGGAGATCGCCATCGCCGAGACGCGGGGCCGCGTTCCGGTCATCGCCGGCGCCGGTTCCAACAATACGCGCGAGGCGATCGAACTTGCGGTCCACGCCGAAAAGGCCGGCGCGAGCGCCGTGCTGGTGGTCACGCCTTATTACAACAAGCCCAACCAGGAGGGCCTGTTCCAGCATTTTCGCGCCATAGACGCGGCCATCGGCATTCCGATCGTCATCTATAATATCCCGCCGCGCTCGGTCATCGACATGTCGGTCGACACCATGAAGCGCTGCTATGGCGAGTTGCGCAATATCGTCGGCGTCAAGGACGCCACCGGCAATGTCGGCCGCATTTCCCTGCAAAGGCAGGCGATGGGGCCGGATTTCCTGCAATTTTCCGGCGACGACATCACCGCGCTGTCTTGCGTCGCCGCTGGCGCGGTCGGATGCATTTCGGTGGTCTCCAATGTCGCGCCGGGCCTTTGCGCCGAACTGATGAACTCGGCGGCCGCCGGCGAATTCGCCAAGGCGCTGGCGGTGCAGGACAAGCTGGTCCCGTTGCATGTCGCGACCTTCCTCGAGGCCGGCGTCACCGGCGCCAAGACCGGCCTGAACCTGCTGGGTCGCGCCGAGGAAGAGGTGCGCCTGCCGCTGGTCGGATCGACCGCCCCGACCCGCGCCGCGATCAAGGCCGCGCTGGTCTTCGCCGGCGTGTTGAACGGCTGATGGCACAGCAGAAAAGCTTGAGCAAACGTGGCTGAACAACCCAATTCAAATTTCAAGATCGTCGCGGATAATCGCAAGGCGCGATATCATTACGAGATCGGGGAGGTTTTTGAAGCCGGCCTGATGCTCACCGGCACCGAGGTGAAAAGCCTGCGCACCGGTCGCTCGACCATAGCCGAAGCCTACGCCAGCGTGGACGGCAAGGGCGAAATTTGGCTGATCAACGCCAATGTGCCGGAATATCACGCCGGAAACCGCTTCAATCACGAACCCAAGCGCCATCGCAAGTTGCTGTTGAAGCACAAGGAAATCGTCAAGCTCTCGCATGGCGTGCAGCGCGAGGGCATGACCATCGTGCCGCTGAAACTCTATTTCAACGCCCAGGGCCGCGCCAAAATCGAGATCGCCCTCGCCAAAGGCAAGCAAACGCATGACAAGCGCGAAACAGAAAAACAGCGCGACTGGAACCGCGAAAAAAGCCGCCTCATGAAGCAGCGGGACTAAGGCGATTTCGAAACCTTTAAACGCCTGTTGTTATGCGTCTTTTCACAAGAACGGGCGCCTGCTTACCCCTTTTTGTTAGCGCGGACAGGCTTCGACTTCGCTTGACTGGCCCCCCCGGTAAGCGAATACGCTATGCGAAAAGCCTTGGGAGGGGCATCGTGAGCGAAAAATTGCAAAGCCGTTTTTTCACGGCTCCGGACGGACTTAATCTGCATGCGCTCATCCATGGCGACGAAAGCGCGATCACGCCGATCGTCTGCCTGCCGGGCCTCACCCGCCCGGCGCGCGATTTCGCGGTTCTCGCGCTTCATCTATATGCAAGAAAAGCCCGCCGGATCATCAGCATCGATTATCGCGGACGCGGCGGTTCAGACTGGGATCCCGACTGGAGCCATTATTCCTTTCCGGTGGAATCCGCCGACATTCTTGCCATTCTCGACCAACTCGGCGTCACCTCGGCCATTTTCATCGGGCTTTCGCGCGGCGGCATCCATGCGTTGTCGCTGGGGAGCCTGCATCCGGGGCTGGTCAAAGCTCTGGTGCTCAACGATGTTGGCCCGGAACTCGACCCGAACGGCCTGTTCAACATCAAGAATTGTATCGGCCGCCTGCCCCTGCTGCATGATCTCGACGAGGCCATCGCCCATTACAAGCGCGTCATGGGTCCGCGTTTCCCCGCGGTGCCCGACGAACATTGGCGTTTTTATGCCACTTACTCGCTGAATACGACGCCTGAGCGGATGCGCCTGTCCTATGACCCGCAACTCGCGCGGACACTGGATCCTTCGATCCAGAAAAACCCCTGCCCGATCTGTGGCCGCTCTTCAGCGGGCTGTCGGCGCCGATTCTGGCGCTGCGCGGCGAGCATTCCGACCTGTTGACGCCGGAAACCCACGCCGCAATGGCGGCGCGAAATCCCTTGTGCCAGATCCATGTCGTGCCCGGCCAGGGCCACGCGCCGCTGCTGCTCGATGCGCCAACCCTCGACCGCATCGCCGCCTTTATTGACGAAGCGGACGGGATTGCAGACTTAAGCCTCGCGCAGGCCAGTGAAATCAGTGGCGCCGAGCGGTGAGGTGAAGGTGCCGGCGAGCGCGTCGCCGCTGGCCTTGACGCTGAAGCCGATCGACAGATTGCCCATCGGGGTCGGCACCGAGGCGCTGAACTCCGCCGTGTCGTCGGTCAGTTGCAGATCGCTGAGCGGCGCTTCGCCGATCGGCGACATCAAGCCGCCCGATCCGTCGGCTTCTATGCGCAGCGTGGGGGTCTGCGTTCCGAATGGCGTTTCGAGCGTCAGTTTCCATGCGCCAACGATGCCCATGAGATTGTCCTCTGCAAAAAAAGGCCGCGATCCGCGCCCGATGATTCAGGATCATCTTACACAAATTGCCGAGTCTCATTACCATCCAGCAATTCGCGCGCAGGCGCCGCCTGCGCCGCCGAATTCATAACGGTCGCCACAGGCATAGGCGACCGGCGGCGCGCGATCGCGCTCGAACATGTCGTAGCCCTGCTTGAGATTGCGCCAGAAGGCGCCCCAGTCACGTTTCGGCCCGCTGCCATTGTCGAGAAAGGCCAGAAACGAGTTCGACGAACTGGTCGTTTCGCGCGCGATGGCCTGTTCCGTCATGCGGAAGGGGAAGATATGCACCGGCACTTCGTGCTGGCCACCAGCCAGCGCCGCCGCGACAATCGGGTAAATCTCGTCGATCCCGGCATTGGTCATCGCGAAACAGCCGACCGACTTGCAATCGCCATGCACCATCACGGCGCTGCCGGTGAAGCCCTGCCGACGGTCATAAGCGTTGGGATAGCCGACATCGAAGGCCAGATGGTAATGGGAATGAGGATTGAGCTGGCGCGCCGACACCGAGTAAAAACCTTCCGGCGACTGGTAATCCGACTGCCGGGTCTTGGGACCCAGCGCCCCCGACCATTTGCAGACCGCGAAGCTCTTGTAGAGGGCGTAACGCTCGCCGCGTTTCATCCAAAGCTCCAGCGTCCCTTCCTGCTTGAAGATACGGACGAAAACCTGCTGGCCCATCTTGAATCCGCCGGTCGGCTCCGGCGCGGCTGGGACAGTCGCCTGCGGAGATGACGGCGTTGTGGCGGGCGCGGCCGGCCGCTGCGCCGTTGCGAACGCGGCATTGGCGCCGCCGACCGAAGCCGTCACCGCGGCCAGGGCGTCAGCTGAAGGCTGGAAGGCCATTGGGGGTTTCCAACCGCGCTTCGACACGCGCAGGAGCAGGAACGGGAACCTGAGACGCAACCGACGGCGCAAGCGCTGCGGCGGGAACACGCGCCAAAGCGGCGGAGGCGGCGGGATCGGCAACGGGCGCCGCGCTGGCGACGGCGACATTAACCGGCGCTGCCGGCGCCGCCACGGCGGCGGAAAGCGAGGCCGGACGCACGGGCGGCAAGGGAACCGACTTGCCGGGACCGAAAAAGGCTGGCGGCAAGGGGGGCAGCGGCGCGATGGCGGCTTGCTGGGGCTGTCGCGGCTTTTTCAGGCTGGGCGGCGTTCTGGGGGCAGCGCGGCTTCCTGAGTCTGCGCTGCTTGAGCAGGCGGGGCGACTGCCGGAAGATTCGCTTCAGGCGCTGGATTGCCGTCAGATCCGCTGGCAGCGCTGGAACCCAGATCGAGCTTGGTGTCGGCGGCGGCGTAGGCCAGGGTGAGATTCTGATCGGAACCGGGATGCAAGCTGACCCGCAAAAGGGTCGCGTCCTCGGCGGCCGAATTCGGCGGCAGCTTTGGCGGCGGCGATTTGCGACGCGGCGGGCGCCGCTATGGTGGCGACGGGTTCGGAATCGACGCCGCCTGGAACGGCTGGAGCCTGCGCTGTTTCGGAATTGCCGGCGGCGAGTGCGAAAGCGCCTTCCTGTTGCGAAGCCGCCTCGAAAGACAGGTAGGCCGCCGCGCAGAGCGAGACGACACAAGCCGCAAACAGGGTCAGAAAACGCCTCAAGTTCCGATATTGCACGGCAAACGCCTCCCGCGTCATTCCGCCCGAGGCTTTGTCCAAAGCGACCAATCGCCCTCGAACAACGCCTGTTCAACGCTCCAAAACCGCGGATCGCACCGAATCATTTTCGTGCAATGCAGGTTACAGATCGCAGATTGCGCGGAACTTGCCTTTGCCGCATATCAATTTCAATCGCCACGGACAAGTCCAAGATGCATTTTTTTGCCAATCCTTGTTTTTGGGCAACAGTTTAAACTTAGAACACTTCAAGGAATTCCGATCGTCTTATGGGTTTGCAGGCTCAGCCGCCAACGAGGATTCGCCAGACAAAAAGCGATAGCCGCAGCGATATTCTGCGCTTGATCGGGTCCATCCATCGGCTGGACAAAGAAATGTTCGAAGGCCAGGCCCTCTAGACATTCCGGCGACAGGCCCTTCTGCGGATAGACCAGTTTCAACTCGGCGCCGCCAGTCACTCGCAACGGCGCGCCGGCTTTCGGGCTTACGCACAGCCAGTCGACGCCGGGCGGCGGCGCCATCGTGCCATTGCTTTCCACCGCGATGAAAAAATTTTCGGCGTGGACCGCCTCGATCAGCGCCGCGTCGAGTTGCAGCAGCGGTTCGCCGCCGGTGAAAACGACGAAACGCCTGTCCCTTCCAGCGCCCCAAACCTCGGCCAGTCGCCGCGCCAGAGCGGAGGCGTCAGCGAATTTGCCGCCTCCGTCGCCATCCACGCCGACAAAATCCGTGTCGCAGAATGGGCAGATCGCCTCGGCCCGGTCTTCCTCACGGCCGCTCCACAAATTGCAGCCCGCGAAACGGCAGAACACGGCGGCGCGACCGGTCTGGCCGCCCTCGCCCTGCAGGGTCTTGAAGATTTCCTTGACGCTGTAAACCATGAACCTCGTTCCGACGCGTCCTATATACGCGTTTCCGAGCCACCTCCACAGCGGCGCCGAAGGATCGACACAAGCCGCAGTTAACGCTAAGCTTTAACATCAACGGCGCTTTCCTGGGCCCGCCTTTAACAAAAATGACGCTATGACAACAGATTTCAACAAAGACCTCGCCCTATATCTCAAAAAATCCGCGCAAGGCGACCGCGAGGCTTTCGCCGCGCTTTATCGCGCGGCGTCGGCGAAACTCTTTGGCGTCATCCTACGTATCCTCGAAGACCGAAGCTTGGCGACCGACATCCTCCAGGAGGTTTTCGTGAAAATCTGGCGCAATGCGTCGGGCTATGACCCGGCGAAAGCCGCACCCATGACCTGGATGGCGGCGATTGCGCGCAACCGGGCCCTTGACGAGGCGCGCAAGCGCAAGCCCGCCACGCTCGATCTGGACTCCGAGGATTTGCACATCGCCGCGCCCGAAACCGACCCGCTCGCCGGGCGCCAGAGACAGGAAGACCTGGTCAGCCTGCTTGCCTGTCTCGACGGCCTCGATTCCGAGCGGCGTCGCATCGTCGTCCTGGCCTATTGCCATGGCCTCAGCCGCGACGAATTGGCGAGGCGTTTCGCCCATCCGGTCGCCACCATCAAGACGTGGCTCAGGCGCAGTCTCCTGCAATTGCGGGAGTGCCTCGGGTCATGAGTGACAACGATCCCGACGACAATGATCTCGATGTGCTCGCGGGCGAATATGTGCTCGGCGTGCTGAGCCTCGACGAGCGCCACGCCGTTTCCGCGCGGCGAATGGTTGAACCCGAACTCGACGCCGCGATTCTCCGCTGGGAAAACCGGCTGGACCCCTTGCTGGATTATATCGGCGCCGTGCCGCCGCCGCCGGACCTGTGGCCGCGCATTATGCGCGAACTCGCCGAATCGCCCATCTCCCATGATCTGGTCGCTAACCTGCGAGAGCGGGCGCGACGCTGGAAAATCACGGCGCTGGCCGCTGGCGCCCTCGCCGCGTCGCTGGCGCTGGGTCTCGGCCTGTCGGAGATGGGCCGTCTCGCCACGCCGCAGAATTTCGTCGCCGTGCTGCAAAAGGACGCCGCGTCGCCGGCCTTCGTCGTTTCGGTCGATCTCTCGACGCGTGAATTGACCATCCGGCCGCTGGATGCGGTCGCCCCCGCGGGCAAGTCTTATGAATTGTGGATCATCAATGAAAAGCTCGGGCCGCCAAAATCGCTCGGCGTGGTCGAAAAGGCCGATTTCACCAGCAATGACAAGTTGCGCGCCTATCCGCCGGAGGTGGTGAAATCCTCGCTTTACGCCATTACCGTCGAGCAGGCGGGCGGATCGCCGGACGGGAAGCCGTCCGGAGCGCCCGTCTTCGCCGGCAAGCTGATTCGGGCCGTTCCCTGAAACCGGGGTTCAGGCGCCCCGTATCTCCTTTTACAGACGCACGCAGGACCCGGAACAAGGGCCAAGCGTTTGAAAAAGGAGAGAAAACATGCCTAGCTCACGCGTAAAAACCGCAGCTTTGCTGGTCGCTTCGCTGCTGATCGGCGGCGCCGCGCTCGCCAATCCGATGGTCGGCGGCGCGAAGATGTATCCCAACAAGAACATCGTCGACAACGCCGTCCATTCAAAAGTTCACACGACGCTGGTCGCCGCGGTCAAGGCCGCTGGACTGGTCGATACTTTGGAGGGCGCCGGCCCCTTCACGGTTTTTGCGCCCGTGAACTCCGCCTTCAGCCGCCTCCCTCCTGGACAGGTCGAGACACTGCTGAAGCCGGAAAACAAGGATCAATTGTCGAAAATTCTGACCTATCACGTTGTGGCCGGCAAATTGACGGCGGCCGGCCTGCGCGAGGATGCCGAATCGCATGGCGGCGTCGCCACCCTGACGACGGTAGAAGGCGAGAAGCTGGAGGTAAGACCCGAAGGCAAACGGCTGGAACTGATCGATTCCAAAGGCGACAAGGCGATGATCACCACAGCCGACGTCATGCAGAGCAATGGCGTCATCCATGTGATCGATCACGTGCTTCTGCCCTGATCCACACCCGGCGCACCGGCACGAAGAGCCGAAGCGTCCGCGCTTTGGCTCAGACTGCTGACAAGCCCGTGGACCGTCTTCGTCCTTCGAGACGCGCCTTTCAGGAACTCATGGTGAGCAACCATTAAGCGGCTTTCCATGGCTCTGGCGACGACGGCGTTGACATAAATCAGCAGCTTTCGAGCGCAGGTGACGAGCGCTTGTTTATGGCTTTTTCCTACGGCTTTGAGACGACTGGCCGCTCTGCCGCAGGCGGCTACCTGCGGCAGAGCGCTCCATTCGGAACGAGTGCATCTTAAGCTGAGTCGATATTGCAGGGAGGCTCCGAAGGAGCCGTCTCGAACCATGAGCAGCAAAACGGGACTTTGTCATCAACCTGAAGCCCCGCCAGGTGGCGGGGCTTGGGAGGTTTAGCGCGAGGCGACCACCGTGGGGGCGACCGGTCCGAGCGCGACCCACACATTCGGGTCTTCCTGGCTCTGGCGCTTGACCAGACGATAAGGAACGCGGCTCACGGGCTTCATGTCGTCATTCAGGTTGTCGAGGATATATTCGCCGGAATTGGTCTTGACGGTCAGGATGGCGTGGCCTTCGTTCTGCTCGTCGCGCACCACGGTGATCAGCAAGGCCTGACGCGGGAAACCCCGGTCGATCAGGATCTTGCGCTTCAACAACGCGTAATCCTCGCAATCGCCCTTGCCGTCGAACGGAAGGTCCCAGCGATCGACCACGCCCCAATGGTCCATATCGGACACCGCTTCAACGCTGTGGTTGACCAGGGTGTTGACTTGCTGGATTTCGTGCATGGCCTTCGCGGTCAGGTTGACGTCCATCGCCTGCGCCCCGGCGCCGCCGCATTCGCCCTTGTAGCGCTGGCAGAATTCCACCCAGCCAAAGGGAACGCTGGTCTCGTCGCCAACCGACGCATAAGCCACTTCCTGGCCGGCCATCGCGGCGCCGCCGCAAACCGGAGAAAGGAGAGCCGCCAGAGCGAAGGCGAAAGCTTTGATCGAAGAGAAGCGCGAGACAGTCATGATGTTCAACCCCGTGTATGGGGTAATAATGACCAGCACAGTTTGGGATCGCGCTACGTAAAACCGCCGCATTTTAGACAAATGCATTCATTTTTAGCTTTGCCGGTTTTAAGTATAAAAATTGCTCGCCGGATTGATTCAAATTGTTCGCATTGGGCGGCAACGCCTGATTTTGCTGGGGCTCTCCCCCGCGCTCACGGGTCCCGCGACGGGCCGTCAATCAACTGGAAACCAGAAGATTTAAGCTTGCGGCGGCGGACAAGGTTAATTGTGCCCTTGATTCCCTCCGCAAAGCCGCCATTTTTGATAGCAGGCGCCAGGACCCCAAGGATTTCATGACCCCGACCCCCGAGTTTGACACGACCCGGATGACCCCCGCCGACCACGCCGCGCTCATGGACGCCGTGCGTCGGCTGGAGCGCGTCGGCCTCGCCATGCGCGTCTCCAATATGCTTGGCCGCAAATTGAACGCGGCCAAAAGCTTCGCGCCCGAACAAATGACCAAGATCGTCGATGGCGCCGCCATGGCCGCCATGCGGGTCGCCCTGCGCACGGCGATCGCCAGTCTGGCGGGAAGGCCGCTGGAGAACCGCAATCGCGCCCATAAAATCATGGTGGCGGCGTCGGGCGCGGCCGGCGGCGCGCTCGGGCTTTTGAGCCTGCCAGTGGAGTTGCCGGTCACCACCACGTTGATGCTGCGCGCCATCGCCGACATCGCCCGCACCGAGGGCGAAGACCTCGCCAATCCCGAGGCGGCGCTGGCTTGTCTTGAGGTCTTTGCGCTCGACGGGCGCGAGGCAAGCGCCAATGTCTCGGAATCCGGCTATTTCGCCATTCGCGGGCTGCTGGCGCGGACGGTTTCGGAAGCGGCGCGCTATGTCGCTGCGCGCGGAATTGTCGACGAGACCGCGCCGGCGCTGGTGCGGCTTCTCTCGACGATCGGCTCGCGATTTGGCGGCGTGGTCGGGCAGAAATTCCTCGCCCAGGCGACACCGGCGCTTGGCGCGGTAGGCGGCGCGGCGATCAATGTCGCCTTCATCGACCATTTCCAGTCGCTCGCCAAAGGCCATTTCACCGTGCGGCGGCTCGAGCGCAAATACGGCGGCGTCTATGTGCGCGACGAATACCAGCGCATCGCCGGCGCACGCACGCCGGACGAGATCGCCTCTCCCGCCGCTTAAAAGGGTTGAGGCAAAGAATGGAACAGCGCATGGCCGCCGCAAAGCTCCCGCTGGACCCCGCGAAACGCCTGGCGTTGGCGCTGAAGTGCCGCGTCATCATCGGAACCTGGGAATGGGATATCGCGCGGGATCGGTTTGCAGCCGACGAGCATTGCGCCGAGGCCCTCCATCTCGATTTCGAGAAGTGCGGAGATTGGCTGCCGGTCGCCTTCGTCAAGGAAAAAATTCATCCTGATGACTGGCCGCTGCTCGCCGCGATCCTGGCTCCCGGAAAAAACTGTCATGTCGTCGAATTTCGCGCGCGACGCGACGACGGAAGCTATCGCTGGCTCCAGACCAGCGGCGCAAGCGAAACGGACCTTTCCGGCGCGCCCTGCCATTTTGCCGGCGTTCTCATCGACATCGACGCGCACAAGCGGACGGAGGAAGACCTCCGGCAAAGCGAAGCCAAGGCGGTGGACGCCAACGCGCTGTTGCAAGCCGTCATCGAAGCGGTTCCCGCCCTCATCTATGTCAAGGATCGCGACGGCCGCCTGCAGGTCGCCAATGCCCCCGTGATGGGGCTGGTCGGCAAGCCCTGGTCAGAAATCCACAACCGCACGGACGCAGAGTTCCTGGACAATACTGCGGAGGGTGAAAGGATCATGGCGACCGACCGGCGTCTCATGGAGACGGCGGGCGAGGAGGAACTGGAAGAAATCGCTGGCAACGAGGTTTCCGGAGAGCGAATCTGGCTTTCTCAAAAAAAGGCCCTTCTCAGCAAGGAAGGCGTCGTGACAGGGCTGGTTGGCGTCTCCTTCGATATTACCGAGCGCAAGCGCGCCGAGCAGAAAGTCGCGGCCAGCGAGGCCCACCTTCGCCGCGTCATCGACAATATGTTCGCCTTTGTGGGTATCGTGGATCTGGAGGGCCATCTGCGGGAGGTCAATCGCGCACCGATGGAAGGCGCCGGATTGAAACGCGAGGACGTCCTCGACCGGCCATTCTGGGATGCCCATTGGTGGAGTTACGATCCGGAGGTGCGCGCGCGAATCAAGGCGGCGACCGAGAAAGCGGCCGCCGGCGAAACAAGCCGATTCGATGTGGACATCGCCTGGCGCGACGGCCGTCGCATCACGATCGATTTTCAGATCGCGCCCTTGCGCGACGAATCGGGCGAGGTGATCCAGCTTATCCCGTCCGGCGTCGATATTACGGCGCGCAAGGAGGCGGAGGCACAACGGCAAACCTTGATCATGGAACTCGACCACCGGGTCAAGAATTTGTTTGCCATTGCGTCGGCCATGATCAACCTCAGCGCGCGCAAGGCGCACACCGCCCACGAATTGGCGCGCGTGGTGACAGGACGGCTCGCGGCGCTGTCGCGTGCGCATGATATGATCCGCCCTGCCCTGACCGGCGAAGCGCAGAGCGATGGCGCGCAATTGCAAGACCTCCTGGCCGCCTTGATCGCGCCTCACGTCCTTCCCGATGGCGCACAGCTGCAACTTGACGGTCCGCCGGTGCCGCTAGTCGCCGACGCGGCCACTGCGCTGGCGCTGATCTTCCACGAATTAGCGACCAATTCCGCAAAATATGGCGCGCTCTCAGATCCCGACGGACGCCTGGACATTTGCTGGGCCTGCACCGGCGACAGCCTCGTCCTGAATTGGTCCGAGTCGGGGGGGCCGGCGATCAATGGCGCTCCCGAGCGCCAGGGTTTTGGGAGTCAACTCATCAAATCCACGGTCGCTGGCCTCGCCGGATCGATCGGTTTTGAATGGGCGATGAGCGGCCTGCTGATTATACTGATGGCCGATCTGGAGCGACTGACCGGCCAGAGGAATAAATAGAGCACTCCCCACATAGCCTCACTCGAATTTTTGTTAGGCCCCGTCATTGCGAGCGAAGCGAAGCAATCCATGGCTTGCGGTTGTCGCCAGGGTGGATTGCTTTCGCTTCGCTCGCAATGACGACCATGGTGCAGGCCTTCACATCGCGCGCGCGGCGTCCAGCGACGGGAGCATGTCGTCGGTATCAGGGTCGTCGAGCCGCAGGTCGGCGAAAACATCCTCGCCTTGCATCCATTGCGCTTCGCAGTCGGGATTTTTCAACGCGCGGTCGAGCGGCGCCGAGGAATTCATAGGCGCCCCATGCCAGACCCGCGTCGCGCAGGGCCGCCTGCAAGGCGCCCTGAACCAGCACGCGCACCGCCTTGTGCGCGGCCGAGAGGGTGACCACCACGTCGCATCCCCGCGCCGCCGCCAAGCAGGCGTCGCGGTCGAAGGAAATATGACCGCGACAGGCCAGCGTCCGCGCCGAATAAACCGCGCAGGCGCCGCCGATAATCATTGGACAGGGCTGGGCCGAGGCGAATCGCTCCTGCTGGCTCAAGCCGCCAATCCTGGCCTGGACGTCACTCAGTCTTTGCGCCAGATCGACCCCATGCCTGGCGAAAGCCGGCGAGGTCAGGCGGATGAAATGGGCGGCGTGAAAGATTTCAGGCGCCGTCGCCGCCACCTGCATGCAGCAACAGGGATCGCAACCGCGCGCGCAGGCGGGGGCCGGTTGGCCTTCCGCCTGAATGTCGGCGTTTTGCTGGTAATTGTCGCAGGCCTGCGCCGCGAGCGCATCGGCGAGCGCGGCGCCCCGGCCCAACAGCGCGACAGTGCGCGAGAAATTTTCGCGCTGGGCGTTGAAAAAATCCAGCGCGCCTTCCGATGGTGCGCTCACGGATCTTGCTCCCGCGCCGGCATTTTTGGGCGGAAACAAGCCGGCCTGGAAACAGACGCCCATATGCTCGACCTTGGAGATCGCCGCGCGCGCCGCCGCCGGCTTGAGCCGGCTGGCCGCCGCGATCTTGAACAAGGCGATCCAGCGTTCGAAAAACTCCGGCTTGAGATTGAGCGACAAATGCGGCGTGAACGGGCTGCCAGTATAGCGCGTGGTGCCGAGCAGGCTGCGCGACCAGAAATCCGCCGCCAGCATGAAATGATGCTCCCAATCCGCGACACTGCGCTTGAACACCGGGCCAATCGCCGGATCGACCAGCGCCTGTTCGTAAAAGGCGCGCACGAGATCGCGCAATTCCTCTTCGCTGACCTCGATCTTCGCGGCGCCAAGCTCGGCCTCGCCGGCCGGCAAATTCTCGCCGCGATCGGGGGCCAGAGCGGCGATTTCCGGCGCGGCGCGGCCCTTGCGATGTTCGACATTGAGCGGCGGATCATATTTGCCGACCAGTTCGCGCAAGACATGGACGCGCATGCGCGCATTGTCGCGCGCCATCCAGCACAGGCCATCGGCGAGACCGGCGGCGAGGATGGGTTCGTCGGCATGCAGTTTTTGCAATGCCGCCGCCATGTTGTCGGCTTGGCCGATCAGCACGGGATAGAGAAAATCCCCGATCCGCCGCGTGAGCGCGAACAGGCCGGCGCTTGGTGGCGGATCACCGGCGGTAAAGACGAAACCGCTCAAAAGGATTTTTGGGGCGTCGGCTCGCGGCAGGATCGGTCCCGCCTTTTTCGCCAGAGGCAAGGGCGAATGATCTTGGCGTTGCGACGAAGGCTGCATTTCCAACCCTTTATGTAATCAGATTACGTGGCTTAAAGCATGATTGGCGCCAGTTTTTTAGGCGATTCACGGCTTCCAAAAGCGGCGCAAACACGACCCATTTGGCGCAGAGGCGACGCGCCTGTCCCCTGCCTTACAAGGTAGGGCGGATCAGGAAGGTTTCGGGCGTTGCGTCCTCCAATCCCTCGTTCCCCGCCACACGCAGCGTCGAGACGAGGCCTGGCCCGTTGCGCAATTCAGCAAGGAAAGTTTCGAGCTTCGCGGCGCTGCCGACGGCGAAGACTTCGACCGTTCCATCTCTCCGGTTGCGCGTCCATCCCGTCACCGAGAACCGTCGGGCCGTTCGCCGGGCGAAATCTCGATAGCCGACGCCCTGCACGCGGCCCTCGACGAAAACATGGCGGCTTTCGAGCGGCTCACCTTTCATGGGCTTGCCGTTATTCGTCGTTGGCGGCGCTCAAATCTTCGAGCGCAATCGTCTGGCCGGAATTGCCCTTTTGCAACCGCACGCCCGGGCCGCCATTGCGCTCGGACCCGGCATCGAGGAACAGCACGCCACCTGATTCAAGCGCGCGAAACAGCGCGTCCTTGGTCACGTCGCGCGGATCGCGGGCGTCGCGCTCGAAATCGACAATGGTGCGCAGACCCACTTTAGAGGCGGCGGCCAGATCCTCGCGCGACCAGTCGATCAGGGCGCGGGCGGCGCGGCATTGGGAGGACGTGAGCATGAAACCCCCACCATTTATTGTGCAATATTGCACTTTATATGTATACTATAAAATGAAACCACGCACAAGGCGCCGACCCGTCTCTACGTTGCCGGCAAGATTTTAATCGGGAAACTCAGGTCAGATTAGTCGGAAACCACCCGGTTTCGCGATGGGTCCAACTGCCGCGCCTCTGATCTCCGCGCGGCATTGAACGTCGCCGTCGACGCCCGCCGCGCGCAACTCCAACGCAAGCCGCTGATTGTCGGCCTCGGCGATATAGCCGACCCGGCGTCCTGCGATCAGGATTTCGATGGCGGCGTTGTCCTTGTCAGCGCGCAGGATGCAATTCGTCCGGAAAAAGATCGGAGCCACACGCCGTTGGCCGGCAATGGCTGCCAACTCATCCCCATAAATGAAAAGCGCTTTTCGCCTCATAAGCGAACAGACCATCGCCAAAGATGGCCGGGATATTCGGCAACGCTGCGGGCAAAGGGTTGCGATAAAAATAATTGCCCGGATGGCTGGGGCTTTCGATCCATTCATAACCGAAAGGGTCTGCCGATTTCCTTCATGATCGTGGCTCCTGCAGGCGCACCACGTTTCGCCCGCGACGGCCCCATACGCCTGACGATGCAGCGTCCTCAAATGGTGCGAAAAAATGGAGGCCTCGCCCGAAATCGAACCGGGGTGCAAGGATTTGCAGTCCTCTGCGTAGCCACTCCGCCACGAGGCCTCTTGTCCGGCGACGCTTTCGCATCGGGGAGATGGAGGCGTATAGAAGCAAGCGTCAGCAAGCCGCAAGAGCGATCCCAATTTCGGCGCCATTGTCGTGAAAACTTCGTTTTTGAGGCTTTTCAATCGGATTTCGCGCTGCTATACGCCCTCATCGCCAACGCGATCCCTGATAGCTCAGTTGGTAGAGCAAGCGACTGTTAATCGCTTTGTCGCAGGTTCAGAGTCCTGCTCAGGGAGCCAACTTTCCAAACCTTAGCTCACTACAACAGGCGTCGAGGTCCGGGCGGCCGCGGCGGCGCTCGCCCCTTTTTCGCCTTGCGCGCGCAAAATTTTTTCGGAAACATCGGCGCGACATTTGGGGATTCGATGACCTTCACAAATCTGTTTGGCGCGCCGCCGTCCGAACTCGCGGCCATAGCCGCCGAAGCGCGCCAGTTCTCGCCCTTGTGTCCGGGCGCGGACGCCCTTGAAGCGGCGCCGGCCGGTTCGTTGCAAAACCTCGCCATGTTGGCGCCGCCCGGGGCGATCGAGCGCCGCCGCACGCTGGCCCTCGCCCTGCGCGCGCTGGCGCCGGGCGCGCCCTTGCTGGTCATGGCCCCCAAGGACAAGGGCGGCGGCCGCCTCGCCAAGGAACTCGCCGAACTGGCTGCCCCTGCGTCGAAACCGCCAAGCGTCACCACCGCATTTGCGCCGCCTCCGCGACCGGCGACGCCGCCGCCATCGACGCGGCGCTGGAGGCCGGCGCGCCGCTGTTTCTGCAATCTCTCGGGCTGTGGACCCAACCGGGCGTCTTCGCCTGGGACCGAATCGATCCCGGCAGCGCCCTGCTGCTGCGCCATTTGCCGGAATTTTCGGCAAGGGCGCCGATTTCGGCTGCGGCATCGGCATCCTCGCCCATAAAATACTGCGCTCGCCCAAGGTCCGCATCTGGCGCTGGTCGATATCGACCGCCGCGCCATCGAACTCTGCCGCCGCAATGTCGACGATTCGCGCGTCACCCTGAACTGGGCCGACGCAAGGGCGCTGGCCGGTCTGGGGCCACTCGATTTCATCGCGATGAACCCGCCCTTCCATGAGGGCGGAGCCGAAAGCCGCGCGCTCGGGCTGGATTTCATCGAAAAGGCGGCGGCGGCGCTACGCAAGGGCGGCGTGTGCTGGCTGGTCGCCAATCGCCATCTGCCCTATGAGGCCACGCTGACGCGCAATTTCCGCGAGGTTCGCGTCGTGGCCGGGAAATGGGCTACAAGATCATCGAAGCCCGCAAATGAGCCCGAATTCCGAAAACCATGCGGCTCGACCGTCTGCTCGCCAATCTCGGCTATGGATCGCGGCGCGAAATGCAAATGCTGGCGCGCAACGGACGCATAAAGCTCGACGGCGCGATCCATAGGGGGGATTGGCGAGCAGACGGTCGAGCCGCATGGTTTTCGGAATCGGGCTCATTTGCGGGCTTCGATGATCTTGTAGCCGATTTCCTCGGCCACCACGCGAACCTCGCCGTCCACCGCGTCACCCGCCCTCGGCGACCAGCCAGCACACGCCGCCCTTGCGTAGCGCCGCCGCCGCCTTTTTCGATGAAATCCAGGCCCGACAGCGCGCGGCTTTCGGCTCCGCCCAGATGGAAGGGCGGGTTCATCGCGATGAAAATCGAGTGGCCCCAGACCGGGGGCTTGCGTCGGCCCAGCTCAGGGTGACGCGCGAATCGTTCGACATTGCGGCGGCAGAGTTCGATGGCGCGGCGGTCGAAACAACCAAGCGGCTTGGGCGAGCGCGGGTCTCCTTTTATGGGCGAGGATGCCGATGCCGCAGCCGAAATCCGCGCCTTTTTCCGAAAATTCCGGGGAATCTGGCACGGCGGCGGGCGCTGCCGGATCGATTCGGTCCCAGGCGAAGACGCCCGGTTGGGTCCGCGACCCGAGATTGAAGAAGCGCGGCGCCCCGCCCTCCAGCGCCGCGTCGATGGCGGCGGCGTCGCCGGTCGCGGAGGCGGCGCAAATGCGGTGGTGACGCTTGGCGGTTTCCCCACGCAGGGGCGTGGAGACCGGCGAGTTCCTTGGCGAGGCGCCCGCCGCCCTTGTCCTTGGGGGCCATGACCAGCAAGGGCGCGCCCGGCACAGCGCGCGCGGGGCGAGAGGGAGCTGGCGGCGGCGCTCGATGGCCCCAGCGGCGCTAACGTGGCGAGGTTTTGCAACGAACCCACCAGCGCACTTTCAAGGGCGTCGCGCCCACACAAGGGCGAGAAGCTGGTGCGGCTCGGCGGCTACGGCCGCGAGTTCGACGGCGGCGCGCCAAACAGATTTGTAAAGGTCATCGAATCCCCAAAATGTTAGCGCCCGAAGTGTTCCGAAAAAATTTTGCGCGCGCAAGGCGAAAAAAGGGGCGAGCGCCGCCGCGGCCGTGCTGACCTCAACGCGTGTTAGTGGGGTAGGGGTTGGAAAGTGGCTCCCTGAGCGGGAGCCTGGAACCCTGTCCCGACGAGGCGGGACGAGCGCACCTGCTCTGGCTTATGCAGTTGGTGGGCAGTGAGTGTGGCGGCGCGATCCGATTGAAGAATTTTAAGGACAAATGGCGCCAATGAGAAATAAAAATTGCTCTTGCGGCTTGCTGACGCTTGCTTTATACGCCTCCATCTCCACAATCAGAAAGCGTCACCGGGACAAGAGGCCTCGTGGCGGAGTGGCTACGCAGAGGACTGCAAATCCTTGCACCCCGGTTCGATTTCCGGCGAGGCCTCCATTTTTTCGCACCATTTGAGGACGCTGCATCGTCAGGCGTATGGGGTCGTCGACGGACGAAACGTCGCTGTGCATCTCTGGGCAGGAGCCAGACGATCCATGAAGGAAACAGGAGTGTTTTCGGTTATGAATGGATCGAAAGCCCCACCACCCGGGCAATTATTTTTATCGCAACCCTTTGCCCCCAGCGTTGCTGAACATCCCGGCCATCTTTGGCGATGGTCTGTACGCTTACGAGGCGAAAAGAAGGCATATGGGGATGAGTTGGCAGCCATTGCCGGCCAACAGGGGAATATTTTTCCGGACGAATTGCATCCTGCGCGCTGACAAGGACAGCAGCCGCCGTCGAAATCCTGATCGCCCGGACGCCAGGTGTCATATCGCCGAGGCCGACGCTCGGCCGCTTGCATTGGAGTTGCGCGCGGCGGGCGTCGACGGCGACGTTCAGTGCCGCGCGGAGGGCGGCAGTTGGACCCATCGCCAAACTGGGTGGTTTCCGAGCTGGGTGCAGCCTGAGCTTCCCGATTAGGATCCTGCCGGCAACGTAGGATGGGTCGGCGCCTTGTGCGTGGTTTCATTTCATA
>CAWFBN010000019.1:0-18194 GCA_963813955.1 uncultured Alphaproteobacteria bacterium
GCGCACGGCGGCGACGGCGGCAGCGGAAGGCGGCGGCAATTGCGCCAGAAGGGCGCGAAAGGCGTCAAAGGGATGCTCAGCGGAAGGTTTGGTCAGCATATCGGCCTGCGAATGTTGGCGCCTGAAGGCGTGTCGTTTGTCGCGACGGTCATAGACCTTTTTGCGCGAAAGCAAAGAGGACCGGCTTTGCGCGAGAGCAAAGGGGCTGGCCGAACGGCATGAACGCGGTCTGAACGAGTTGCTCAGCTTGCGTTCAGGGTGCGCGGCGCAGGATGGCGCCTGTCGATGAAACAGGAGCCTGCCATGTTGAACCTGAAACAAGCCCTTGGCGTCGCGCTGGTTATGGGCGCGACTGGCCTGACCCTTCCCGCTGCGGCGCTGCCGCTTGCCGGAGTCGAACACGCCGTGCTGCGACGGTCAGCCTGCCGCCCAAATCGAACAGGCGCGCTGGGTCTGCGGTCCCTATCGCTGCTTCTGGCGGCCGAATTATTGGGGAGGTCCCGGATGGCGTCGCCCTGGCTGGGGCGGTCCGCGCTATGGCTGGCGCGGTGGCTATCGTCGCTGGTGATCCAGAAAAAACCCGCCGGGGCGCCGGCGGGCAGCGGGTCTTGTTCAGGCCTGCTCGTCCACCGCAGCCTTTTCGCGCAAGGCGCGCGGCAGCGGGAAAGAAACATCCTCGGTCGCGGTGGTCACCGTATTGAGAGTGAGCTCGAATTTTTCGGAGAAGGCGCCGAGTATTTCCTCCACGAGGATTTCCGGCGCCGAAGCGCCTGCCGTCACGCCCAGCGACTTGATGCCCGCGAGG
Source organism: uncultured Alphaproteobacteria bacterium (assembly GCA_963813955.1). Taxonomy (GTDB): domain Bacteria; phylum Pseudomonadota; class Alphaproteobacteria; order Rhizobiales; family Beijerinckiaceae; genus Rhodoblastus. The sequence goes on from CAWFBN010000019.1 coordinate 806, forward strand.
GGCGCCCAGTCGATATCGGAGGCGCGCAACACCAGTTGCGCATGAGGACAGCCATAGCGTTCCGCCACTTCCTTGAGCCTGAGCGAATTGGAGGAATTGGGCGAGCCCACGACGATGAAGGCGTCCACCGCGTGCGCGATTTCCTTCACCGCTTCCTGACGATTGGTGGTGGCGTAGCAAATGTCCTGTTTTGGCGGGCCGATAATGTCCGGATATTTGGTCACCAGCGCGTTGACCACCACCGCCAGGTCGTCCAGCGACAGCGTCGTCTGGGTGACGTAAGCCAGCGCGTCCTTGGGCGACAGGGTCAGGGCGGCGACATCCTCGGCGCTCTCCACCAGAACCACCGCGCCGTCGGGCAACTGCCCCATCGTGCCGATGACCTCGGGATGGCCCTTGTGGCCGACCAGTACAACCATGCGGTCGCGGCGATAATGGATTTCCGCCTCGCGGTGGACTTTCATCACCAGCGGACAGGTGGCGTCGATGGCGAGCAATTCGCGCTGCTCCGCCTCTTCCGGAACGGCGCGCGGCACGCCATGCGCGGAAAAAATCACCGGATGCTCGCCATCCGGCACTTCCGACAATTCCTCGACGAAAACCGCGCCCTTGCGCCTCAATCCTTCGACCACATAGCGATTATGGACGATTTCATGCCGCACATAGACGGGCGCGCCGAATTTTCGCAGCGCGTGTTCGACCACGTCGATGGCGCGCGTCACTCCGGCGCAAAACCCGCGCGGCGCGCAGAGAAAGACATTGAGAGCAGGGCGGACGGTCATCGTGAACCTCGACGAAAGGACCCGCCGAGTAGTGGCGCTGGGTTAACCTCCTGTCAACCCTCAGCGACATCCGCGAGGCGTCCGCGAGGGTGCGCCGCGGTTTCGCCTCACTTGCTGTTTAGAGCGAAGCCTTGGCTTGCCTTTCGGCGCATCAAGGCCAGATTAACCTGAAAACAATGAGTTGGCGCAACAGCGCCCGGCCCGTCGTCTTCAACGCGAATATCCAAGCCCCATGTCCGACTTGACCACCGAGACGAGCTTTCTCGTCCCGATCCTGATTCTTCTTGGCGCGGCGGTGGTTTTCGCGCCCGTGTTTCGCATCGCCGGCCTTGGGTCGGTAATCGGCTATCTCGCCGCCGGCATGGCGATAGGTCCATCGGGCCTCGGCCTCATCGCCGACCCGCGCCTCACCCTCAATATTTCCCAGCTCGGCGTGGTGCTGCTGCTGTTTTTGATCGGCTTGTCGCTCAAGCCGGCGCGGCTACGCGCCATGCGGCGGGACATTGGCGTGGTGGGCCTAAGCCAGATGGTCCTGACCGCCACGGTCATCGGCTTCGCCGCCAAAAAACTCCTGCACCTGAGTTTTTTCGGCGCGGCGGCGGCGGGCATAGCGCTGGCCTTTTCCGCCACCGCCATCGCCATGCATTTGCTGGAGGAGCGCGGCGATACGCAGACCGCCTATGGACGGCGCTCCTTTGCCGTACTGCTGGCGCAGGACATCGCCGTGGCCCCGGTGCTGGCGCTGATCCCCTTGCTTGGTGGCGGCGACGCGCTCGCCGGTTCTATGCGCGAGGCGCTTGATCGGCTTGTCGCAGGCTTTCGCGGCTTTGGCCTTCATCCTTCTCGCGGGCCATTACGCGCTCAATCCGCTGTTTCGCCTGCTGGCCCGCGCCGGCGCGCGTGAAACGCTCACCGCCGCGGCGCTGCTCATCGTGCTCGGCGCGGCCGTGCTCATGCAATCGGTCGGCATGTCCATGGCGCTCGGCGCCTTTCTCGCCGGGCTGCTGTTGTCCGAATCCAACTTTCGCCACCAGCTTGAAGCCGATATCGAGCCGTTTCGCGGCCTGTTGATGGGCTTGTTCTTCATGTCGGTCGGCATGTCGGTCGATCGCCACCTGATCGCGGACCATTTCGGCTTTCTTGCCGCCGCGTGTCTCGCCATTCTCGCCGTAAAAATGGCGCTGGTGTTCGGACTATTCCGGCTGACCGGCTCTTCTTCGCGCGACAGCCTCAGCGCGGCAGGCGTGCTGACACCGGCCGGCGAGTTCTCCTTCGCCATTTTTCCGCTGGCCGCCGAAGCCCATCTGATGTCGGCGTCGCACGCGAGTCTGCTTTCGGCGTTGGCGGCGATCACCATGGTCGCCGGTCCATTTTTCGCCAAGGCTACGGAAGGGTTGGCCGAGATCGCGGAGCGCCGCAAGCCGCGCGCGCCCGCCGTGGCTCCGCCATTGACCGTGATTCCCAAGGAAAGGCGTGGAAAAGTCCTGGTGATCGGCTTTGGCCAATTCGGCCAACTCGCGGTGCAACCGCTGCTGGCCGAGCGCATCGACGTGACGGTCATCGATTCATCCGTCGAGAGAATTCGCAACGCCGGCAAATTTGGCTTCAAGGTCTATTTCGGCGATGGCTGCCGCCTCGACGTGCTGCGCTCGGCCGGGGCGGAAGAGGCGCGCATCATCGCCATTTGCGTGGGCGACCGAAAGATCGCCAACGCCATCGCTGATCTGGCGCGCGAAAATTTCCCAATGGCCAAGGTCTTCGCCCGCGCCTATGACCGCATCCACGCCATCGACCTCATGGAAGCCGGCGTCGATTACCAGATTCGCGAAACGCTCGAATCGGCGCTGCTGTTTGGCGGCGCGGCGCTGGTCGAATTGCGCGGCGACCCGGATCGGGCGCGCGAAGTGGTGGATCAAGTGCGCCAGCTCGATCTCGACCGGCTCGCCATCCAGCAGGCGGGCGGCGCGCCGCCGCCCTTCTTCGCGCCGGAGCCTTTGCCCTCCGCTCAGCCCGCGCCGCGACGTCTGGCGCCGGAGCCTCTGGTCAAGCCTGCTAGCAAATCGCAAGGTTTGACCAAGGAAAGTCAGGAAATCGTCGATCACGAGGCGAGTTGAGGGCGGTTGTCGGAAAAGCGCCATCGGACCCGGCTAAGCTTGCCGCGCTGCGCTCGCAAAAATGCGCGCGTTACGGTAACTTGCGCGCGAGTTGGACGGGCTTTCCGCCCGGTTCGGCCGCGCCGATTTAAAAAGGGGATAAAATGGTCGACCTTTCCGCACTTATTCAGGCCGCGCACGGCGGCGACGCCGCCAGCAGCCTGGCGTCGCAATTCGGAATTTCACCCGAGCAAGCCAATTCAGCGATCGCGGCGCTTTCGCCGGCCCTCGCGCAGGGCTTTCAAAACCATTTACAAAGCCCCGAGGGTCTGGCCCAAATCTTCAGCCATTTGACCGATTCCACCCATATCGCGGCCTTTGCCGACCCCTCCGTCGCCCAGTCGCCCGAAACGGCCGGCGCCGGCGGTGACCTGCTCAGCCAAATTTTCGGCGGTTCCGACGGCGTCAAACAGATTGTGCAGCATATCGCCACGGAAACCGGCATAGACCCGAGCGTGTTCGCCAAATTCATGCCGGTGGTCGCGTCGATGGCGGCGGGCGGCGTCGCCAAGAGCCTGCAAGACAGCGGCCTCGGCGGCCTGTTGTCCCAATTGGGCGGCGCGGCGGCCCAAGGGAGCCCCTCGGGCCAGGGCGGCGGTTTCGGCTCCATTCTGGGCCAACTGGCGAATTCCCTCGGCCAAGGTGGCCAGTCGGGCGCGCAAGCCGGTTCCCAAGGGGGCTCGGGCTTGGGCGGTTTGTTCGGCGGCGTCCTCGGATCGTTGTTCGGTCAGGGCTCGTCGGCGGCCGTCACGCCCGGTCAGGCGCCGGCGGGCGGCCTTGACCCGGCCATGGTTCAAGCGGCGATGAAGGCGCTTGGCGGACTGTTTCAGTCCTCCGGTTCGACTTCCGGCGGCTTGCAGAACGTGCTCGCGCAGGTTCTCGCCAAGCGCTGAGGCCCGGATTTGCGCATTTTCATCGCCCGAATCCAGCTTAACTGACGCAGAGATTGCGGCTTTCGCAGCTTCGCCCTATTTAGGGCGGAGTCGGCGGAGGGGGAAGGCGGCATTTCGGCGCCTCTCCCGCCGCTTTTATGTTCCCGATTGAAAGCCGACCATGGCCCGCGACGTTGTCGATGAAACCCCAATCTCGTCGCGCGACGAACTCGTCCGCTGGTTTGAAGGGGGCAGCAAGCCGCAAGGCCCGTTCCTGGTAGGAACGGAGCACGAGAAAATCCCTTTCTATCGCGCCGATCTGCGCCCTGTTCCCTATGAGGGGCGCGCCCCGGACCAAGGCGGCGTCAAGGCTCTGCTCGGCGGCATGCGCGAGGCCCATAACTGGGAGGCGATCGAGGACGGCGGCGCCCTCATCGGTCTTTTCGACAGCCATGGCGGCGGCGCCATTTCGCTGGAGCCGGGCGGCCAGTTCGAACTATCGGGCGCTCCGCTCGATTCGGTTCATCAGACCAAGGCCGAATTGCAGGCGCATTTCGACGCGCTGGCGCCCCTGAGCGAAGAACTCGGCCTCGGTTTTCTCGATCTCGGCATGAGCCCGCTGTGGACGCGCGGCGAGACGCCGGTCATGCCAAAACAACGCTACGACATCATGGCGCGCTACATGCCCAAGGTGGGCGGGCTCGGCCTCGACATGATGTTCCGGACTTCCACGGTGCAGACCAATATCGACTTCGCCTCGGAAGCCGACATGGTCGCAAAAATGCGGCTTTCTGTAGCGCTGCAACCAATGATCACCGCATTATTCGCCAATTCGCCCTTTACCGAGGGCAAGCCGAATGGTTTCCTGTCGATGCGTTCCCATATCTGGACGGACACGGATGCGGCCCGCACCGGGATGATCCCGTTCGTGTTCGAGCCGGACATGGGCTTTGCGCGTTATGTCGATTATGCGCTCGACGTTCCGCTCTATTTCGTCAAGCGCGGCGATTATTATCACGATGTGGCGGGGGCCTCTTTCCGCGACCTTCTCGAAGGGCGGCTTCCGCAATTGCCGGGCGAATACGCCACGCTCTCCGACTGGGCCAATCATCTCTCGACGCTGTTCCCCGAAGTGCGGCTCAAACGCTATATCGAAATGCGCGGCGCCGATGTCGGGCCGCGATCGCATATTTACGCGCTGGCCGCGCTCTGCGCCGGACTGTTTTATGACCCAGAGGCCAGCGCCGCCGCCTGGGACCTCGTCAAGGATTTGACCGACGGAGATCGCCAGAGCTTTCGCGACAATGCGCCGCGCGAGGGTTTGCGCGCAATGGCGGCCGGGCGCAGCCTGCTCGATCTTGCCCGCGACGTTTTGCCGTTGGCCCGCGCCGGTCTGACTCGGCGGCGGCGCCTCGACGCGACAGGGCGGGACGAGGGGCAATATCTGGACGTTCTGGATGAGATCGCCGCGTCTGGGAAAAATCTCGCCGAGCGTCGATTGAGCCAGTTCCACGGCTCCTGGAAAGGCGACATTACCCGGGCTTTCGAAGATTGCCGGTATTAGAAAGACTTCGCTATTATGAAACAACGCAAAAAAATCCCGATCCGGTTTGGCGTCGGATCGGGGAAAGATTTAGATAGCGATCGGCAATGACGGATTTTACCGGCCATAGGCCTAGCGCCGAGGGCATTGGATCCATCGCCGCGCCGAAAGCGCAGCTTCACTTTTTTTCTTTCGCACCGGTGGCACGGCGGTAAATGTTCGCTTGCGAACTGCGTGGCGGCGTCAGGGCTATCGGGCGTCCCGGGCCGATTATGGGCCCCAATAAGGGGGCGCGATTCGCAGCAAGGCTCGGTCGCGAGAAAAGGCGGCCTGCAAATTGCCGCCATATTTTTTCTTCGCGATCCGAAAGGGGGCATATGTCTCTCATGCGGCTTCCTTATCAAAGCGGGAAGGCGCTGGCGTCTTGGCTTTCTTGCTCATGACCGCAACGATTTCCGGCGCCGTGCTCAAGACCGACTTGACCGTGTCTCGCGTCAGATCGGTGAGAATCTCGCCGATCTTCCTGGTTTCGCTGACTGTAGCGTCGTAATTTGTCTTCGCGTGCTCCGTCTGGGCCTCAATCGCGTCTGACACATTCCGGGCAAAAGCCACCTTTGAAAACCAGGCTGAATTATTCAGGAGGACCGCTTTTTGGAAATCCCGGGTTTCGGCGAAAAGCTTGTCGGCGTTTTGGACGAAGGCCCCTGATACCGAGGTTATCGCGTCAATCTGTTTAATGGCTAGATTTTGAAATATTCGAAGTTGTTCCAGCATCGCAAATCCTCCGTAGCGGGGCGGAAGGCGCGGCGTGAAGCGCGCGCTGCTGCTCTGAGCAGACTCGATGTTTTTAGTGACGGGGAGACTATAGGCAGACGGAACTTGGCCGCACAATCCGCCAAGGCCACTAAGTATTTTCGCGTATCGCGCGTTCGGCCTGGCTCTACTTGACGGTGACAGCCATGCGCACCAGTTCGGCGACGCTGCCCGCACCCGTTTTCCGCATGACATTGGCGCGGTGACATTCCACCGTCCGCTCGCTGATGTTCAAGTCGCGGCCGATGACCTTATTGGATTTTCCCTGCAACAAGCCGTTCAAAACTTCGTTTTCCCGCGAGCTCAGCATCGCCAGGCGCGCATTGGACGCCTTGCTCTGCCCATTGCTTCGGTCAAGGGCGCGCTGAACGGCCGCAATCAGGGATTCCGCGTGAAAGGGCTTTTCGATGAAATCGACACGCGCCCTGCTTCATTGCATGAACGGCTAGCGCGACGTCGGCGTGACCGGTCATGACGATCACGGGCAATGTCAGGCCGGACTGATGCAGTTTGATCAATAAATCTATGCCGCTCATTTCCGGCATCCGCACGTCGGTGACAATGCATCCGCGGGTTGTCTTGTCGAGGACGCCAACGAACTCTTGAGCCGATTTATAGGATTTCGTCTCGAATCCGGCGGTTTCGAGAAAGAGTTCGACCGAATGAAGAACAAGGCCGTCATCGTCGATGATATGAACGGTTTGAGCGCGGTCCACCTGCGGCGTCTCCATTTCGCCGCCAAGGCGCTGCCCGAGTGCGCCCATCAAGCGTCACTAGCTTACGTTTCGCGATCGTCAAAGGCGAGATGCCTGACGGAAGAAGCCAGCGTTAAGGCCGAACGCATGTTCTTGGCAAAGGTTGCGGTCTTTTGGCGCGAAGTTTTGCCGACAGGGTCACATGCCATTGAAGCTGGAAGCCTTCAGCCGCACCCGATCGTTCGGCTCGCTCAGCTTCGGCTTTGTGGGCATAGCCGTAACCGGCGTGCGCCGGACCGGGCGGCAGCGTAGCATGTTAGGTCCCGTTGCGAAGCGTCGGTCCAGGCGGAGCCGTGACTGAACTGCACGCGCATATGGCCATAGTCCTGAGCGGCGGCAGAGACGGTAGATGAACGGAGAAGCCAAGAGCGGACAATACCAGGCTGCGCAAGCAATGAGAGCGTGGAGGGAAAGTTTTCGCTTCAGCGCATTCATCCGCAGCGTCTCCTGAAATCCCCTTGTTTTGACCGCAACATCATGGCGACATCATGTCCGTGGTTGCGGCTTCGTTTCCGTCCCGGCGCTTCCGCTCCAATCGCCCAGCGCCGCTTGTACGAGGGCCAGCGCCGCCACCGCCGCCGTATCGGCGCGCAAAACGCGAGGTCCGAGCGAAATGCGCGCCGCTTGGGGATGTTCGGTCAATGCCCGTCGCTCCTCCTCGTCGAAGCCTCCTTCCGGCCCGATCAGAACGGCGAATTTTGCAAATCCTGATTCCGCTTGCTTGCAAGGCGGCAAAAGGCTCGGCGGTTTCCGCTGCTTCGTCGCAGAAGATCAGCAGGCGGTCAGGCGGCCAGTTCGACAGAATATTGTCCAGCTTCGTCTCTTCGAGAACTTCGGCCAGCGCCAGAAGTCCGCATTGTTCCGCCGCCTCGATAACATTGGCGCGCATTCGCTCCAGATTGACACGGCTGGTCTGGGTGCGACGGGTCAGCACCGGACGCAGCCGTCGCACGCCCATTTCCACCGCCTTTTGCGCCATATAATCGAGTCGCGCATGTTTGATCGGCGCGAACAGATAATCGATATTGGGCAGGGGCTCCTGCGCCCGTGTCCGATCTTCGATAAACAGGGCGGCGGCTTTTTTGCCCGCGGGCGCGAGCCGGGCGCGCCATTCGCCATCCCGCCCATTGAACACCAGCAGGCCCGCGCCCTCGCCGAGCCGCAAAACGTTGACCAGATAATTCGTCTGCTCGCGCGTCAGGTCCACCCGCGCGCCTTGGCGAAGCGGGGCATCGACGCAAAGTCGGTAACTCGTGAAATCCAGTCGGGTCATTTCAGAAGTCTTTCATGGCGTCTCAGACGGCAGGGTGAGTTCGAACTCCTTCGGCGCCGAGGCGGAGACCGAAACTCGGATCGGAGCGTTTATGGTGGGTCTGTCGGCTGGATGTTCGGCCAAAGTCAGCAAGAAGGCGCCGGCCTCCCCGGTCGCGGCGGCGTCAACATAATAGCCGGGCGGCGCCTCGATGAAAATATCCCGCGCCTCGCCCGGCGCGAAGCGTAACAGCCATTGAGGCTTTTGCCCCGCCGGGGCCGACACGGAACGAATTTGGGCGAAGTCCAGGGCCTGCGCCTTGCCAAGGTGGCGCGGGATTTTGGCGAGAGCTGCGGTCACTTGTGGGTCGGGCGCATTAGACTGCGGCGGCAAGACCAGCCGGTTGTCGGAATGGACCGGCAGGCACAGTTTTTCGCAGGCGGCGTAATCGAGGCTTAACGCCAAAATCGCGGGCTTGTCTTTTTCACGTGGTGTGACGCGGATTGGAAACATAACGGAGTGGCGATAGCCGAAGACCTGAACGCCCTCTTCGTCGATCCGTTCGGGCGCTGGATAAAGCGTCTCGGCGGTCGCAACATTCTCGGAGCGCGCGAAATCGAACTGCGGCGCCGCGCCGGCGTCGCCGGGATTGCGCCAATAAGTGACGGCCGCGCCGCGCAGACGAATTTCGAGGCCGGCGTAGCGAGCGCCGTCGATGAAACCTCCGTCGATCAGGCGCGTCTCCGATTTGGGGGCTGGTCGCTCCTGCGCGGCTGCGGTGGCGGCGAACGCCGCAAGGGCGATCAATGCGCCCGCGCGCAAGCGTAAATTACGGCGAAAACTCTGTCCGCCCGCAAACACGGCAACGGAATAAAAATCACGAATTGTTCCCGCTTTTCTTTGCGCGATCATCCTTTAGCATGTCTCCCACGGCGGCCGACGAAACTGAGGTTTTTCTTTTATCGTATACCGCATGGCGTAATGAAGGATACTGGAACTCGCCGCTTGCATCGCGGATGATTTCGGATGGTGGTGGATATCGAGTCCGATGGCAAAAAATGCGGATAGGAAGTCTGAAACGTGAAGCAAACTGGTCCCGGACCCTATCTCGAAGGCAAATGCCTGGTGGCCATGCCCGCCCTGCATGACAATATTTTCGCGCGCTCGGTGGTTTATATCTGCGCTCATTCCGAGGACGGGGCCATGGGCCTCATCCTCAATCACCCGGCGGAAGGCGTCAATTTCGTCGATCTCCTGCTTCAGCTCAAGGTGATCGAAGCAGGGGATAAATCCAGCCTCGAAGGTGGGGCGGGCGACAAGAAAGTACTCACAGGCGGTCCGGTCGATTCCAGCCGCGGTTTCGTGCTTCATTCGCGCGATTACCACGCCACTGACGCCACGATGACCATTGACGACACCGTCGCCATGACCGCCACGCTCGACGTGCTCCGCGCGATTGCTCATGGCGAGGGGCCAAAGGAGGCGGTTTTGGCGCTGGGTTATGCAAGCTGGTCGCCCGGACAACTCGAACAGGAAATCCTCGCCAACAGCTGGATGATTTGCCCCGCCGATGAGCCCCTGTTGTTCGACCGAGCCTATGACACCAAATACCAGCGGGCGCTGGGCGCGATTGGCGTCGATCTCCGCTTTTTATCCGACGAAGCCGGACATGCTTAGGCAGGAGTCGGCAGCGCGGCAGCCAAGATTAATGGGGCTGATCTGTCGGCCTGTCGGTTGGCGCCGGCTTGTTGGCTTCGTGATGGCCAATGGCGCAGCCCGCCGCAGCCCCAACCGCGCCATGACCGGCCATGTGACCCGCAACGCCTCCGACAATCGCGCCCTTGATGCAGCCCTTTGCCATCGCTGGGCCTCGATCCGATTGCCGTGACTAGAAGCAGCGCGATGGAAATTCCGAGTGTGGCTTTCATGCGTCCCCCTGTTTAATCATTTTGACGATTTTGGCGTTACCTTACCCAACTCGTCCGAGACCGCCAGCCAGCCAGACCACCAGCAGAATGACGAGAACCAAGCCGAGCACTCCGCCAAGCCCATTGTTGCCATACCGGCTATAGCCAAGCCCGCCGCCGCCCAGCAGCAAAAGAACCAGAACGACTATGAGAAGCGTACTCATCTCTTGACCTCTTCAAATCTGGGAAGGAGTGGCAAATACCGTCGGCTTCGACGGCAATATGCGCCGTCAACGCGCCGCATTGCAATTTGTTCGGCAGGTATTGTAATGATTTGTTTGCCGGGCGCGAGTTTTGACCGCGAGCGTGATGCTCTGACTTTTTGAAATTTATATCGCGGGCTCGGCCGCCGCGCCGACCAGCTTGCGAGCGTCAGGGGCGCTTAAAGGATGGCCGAAGGCAAATCCTTGGGCAAATTCGCAGCCGATCTGCGAAAACTCGATCACGTCGGATTCGCTTTCCGCTCCTTCGGCCACAGCCTCCATGCCGAAATCATGAGCCAGCGTGACGATTGAGCGAAGCATGGAAGCGCGGTCGCCTTGGTTCTCCTGGCGGGCGACGGCGCGGTCGATCTTGATCGTGTCGAAGGGGAAGCGCTGCAGATAGGCCAGCGAGGAATAGCCCGCGCCAAAATCGTCGAGCGCCAGCCCGACACCCAGATCCTTGATCCGTCCGAGAATTTGCGCGGCAAATTCCGGGATTTTCCATCACCAGGCTTTCGCTCAGCTCCAGCTTGAGCGAATAGGGCAGGATATTGACTCGCGCCAGGACGTTTTTCACGTCCGCGAGCAGGTCGTGGCGCAGCATCTGGCGCGATGACACGTTGACAGTGACGAAAATTGGCGGGGTGACGTCCAGCGCCTTTTGCCATGCCGCCAATTCGCGCGACGCGCGTTGCAGGGCGAACAGGCCGAGATCGCAAATGAGGCCGGTTTCTTCGGCCAACGGGATGAAATTCGCTCGGCTCGATGCGGCCAAGGCGCGGATGTTGCCAGCGAAGAACCGTGTCGAAGCCGGCGACGGTGCGGTCTTCAAGCCGCACCACGGGCTGGAAGAAGAGTTTGATTTCGTCGCGTTCCAGCGCTCGGCGCAATTCGCTTTCCAGCGCCTGGCGGTTGGAGCCCTGCGAGCGCATGGACGGCCGAAAAACCTCGATGCGGCCGCCGCCGTCGCGCTTGGCGTAGCGCATGGCGATCTCGGCGTCCTTGAGCATGTCATCGCGCTTGGGATGCCATTGCGGATCGAACAGGGAGATGCCGACCGAGACGCTCAGGGCGATTTCGCGATTGGCGAAGGTCACCGGGGTCGAAAGCGAGCGCCGGATCTTGTCAGCGAGCGTGACGATTTCTTCGCTGCCGTTTTCCGAGACCAGAATTACCGCGAAAAGATCGGCGGAAATGCGCGCCAGAGTATCGCGCGGTTGCAAAATGCGGCCGAGCCGACGCGCCATGGTCAGAAGGATCGAGTTCTCCGGCCGAAACGCCCACCGTTTCATTGATCTTCTTGAACCGGTCGATGTCGATGCACAGCACGGTCGGCCGCAAATCGGGCGAAGTCGCGGCCTGGACCAGCGCCAGTTCGAGCCGGTCGAAGAAGATTTCGCGATTGGGCAAGCCGGTCAGGTTGTCGTAGACGGCGTCGTGCAGCAGACGTTCGAGCGCGTTTTTCTGGTCGGTGACATCGGAGAGCGTGCCGACCAGCCGCACCACGTCGCCTTCTGGCCCGACGACGGGGCGGGCGCGCAGGCGGAACCAGAAATAATGCCCGTCGGACGCGTGCAGGCGAAAGTCCTGGCTGACGCGTCCGCGCCTCTGCTCGATCACGGTGTCGAGGCAGGCGCGATAGCGGTCACGTTCGAGCGGATGGAGCAGTTCAAGCCAGGAGGAGGCCGGACCTTCCAGCTCGCCGCGTTTAAGGCCGAGTTGGTCTTCGATTTCCGGGCTGACGAAAATCGAATCGTTGACGACATCCCAGTCGAAGATGATGTCGCTGGAGCCGGTCAGAGCCAGAGCCTTGCGCTCGACATCGGTGATCGCGCCATGCGCAACGCCGCCGCCGGCGAAGGCGCTTTGCATGATGGTGAAGCCGATCAGCATGACCAGCAGCACCAATCCGCCAAGCAGGATGGGTGACGCGAGGTCGTTGGCGAGCGAACCATTGACCGCGAAGCCGGCGGCGGCGACCCAGGCCACCAGCAGGAGCCATGTGGGGATGAGCATGACCGCGCGCTCGACGCCATGCGAGGCGAGATAGAGCACCAGAATAAGTCCCACCGCCGCGACGGTGGCCAACGAAATGCGCGCCACGCCGGCCGCAACCGGCGCGTCATAGACGGCGAGGCCGACCAGTGCGACGAGGATCGCCAGCCAAAGTCCAGCGACATGCGAAGCGCGCACATGCCAGCGACTCAGGTTGAGATAAGCGAAGAGGAAAACCACGAGAGTGGCCGAAAGCACCGTTTCCGAGCCCGCGCGCCAGATGCGATCAGCGTTGGTCTCGGTCCCGAAGACCTTGCTCCAGAAGCCGAAGTCGATGCAGATATAGGCGAGCACCGCCCAGGCCAGCGCGGCGGCGGCCGGAAAGATCACCGCGCCCTTGACCACAAAGACAATGGTGAGGAACAAGGCCAGCAGGCCTGCGATGCCGATGACGATACCTTTGTAGAGCGTCAGGCTGGTGGTCTTGTCCTTGTAAGCCTCCGGCTCCCAGAGATAGAGTTGCGGGAGTTTTGGCGTCTTCAACTCGGCGACATAGGTGACGGTGGCGCCGGGGTCGAGCGTCAGCAGGAAGATATCGGCGTCGTTCGCCTCCTGCTTTTCCGGGGCTATACCCTGGCTGGCGGTGATTTCGGCGATGCGTTCCGAGCCGAGATCGGGCCAGATCACGCCCGAGCCAACGAGACGGAAATGGGGCGCGACGATCAACCGCTCAATCTGCTCGTCAGTATCATTGGTCAGCGCGAAGACGATCCAGGAGGGATGGGCGTCCTGTTCGCGCGCATGGACCTCGATGCGCCGGACAATGCCGTCCGTGCCAGGCGCGGTCGCGACCTGAATGCGGTCGCCCTGATTGGAATATGTCTCGACCCAGCGCGTAAGATCTATCGCCTGTGCATCCGGCGGCACGCGCACCAACTCTACGGCGCTCGCGGGGCGTGCGCCGGACAGAAAGGCCAGAAGTGGCAGGAGGAGCAGGAAGGCGAAACGCAACAGGCGAAGGTGACCTTTTCGGAACAAGGCTGATCGGGGGGATGGGCTTGCGAGCGCCTGCGCTTCATTCATGTCGAAAATTTGTCGGAAGCCAATATCGCCACGGGATCTCTTTGCCTCATCTGGCGGGTATTCGCCAACGCCGATCTCGGATATCCGCTTCGCTCGAAGTCGCTTCGGCAAGGACATAGCTGGGCAGGGACGCGACCGTCCAGCGGAAAGGCGCATGCTGTCGTGGTTTTTTCACGGCGGCCGGTCGCGGGGGTCACGATTGCCGGCTCATTTCGTCCGCGGGCTCTCGCAAAAAATCGCTTTCGAGAATGGCGAAAAGCAGATGGTCCTGCCATGCGCCGTCGATCAGGAGATAAGCGCGGGCGAAACCTTCGCGCTGAAAACCGAGCTTTTCGAGCAGGCGCCGCGAGCGTTCATTGTGGGGAGCGCAGGCCGCCTCGACGCGGTGCAGTCGCATGTCGACAAAGACATGGCGCAGGAGCGCGCGGACGGCCTTGCCCATAAAACCCTGACCGGCGTGCTTTTCGCCCATCCAATAGCCGAGCGTCGCGCATTGGGCCACGCCGCGCCGCAAATTGCCGAGCGTCACGCCGCCAAGCAATTCGTCATTGCCTACGCGAAAAATCAGATAGCCATGCGCCAGGTCTTCGGCGCGTTCGCGGTCCTGGCGCAGGATGCGTCTGTGGAAGGCGGGCTTGCTCAAATCGTCGAGCGGCCAGACCGGCTCCCAGGGCGTGAGAAAGGCGCGGCTCGCGGCGCGCAATTGCCGCCACGACTCGAAATCGGCGAGCTTTGCCGGGCGCAAATAGACATCCTCGCCATCAATGCGGATCGAGCCCGTTTTTTTGTGCGGAAGACGAAAGAGATGCATATTTTCCCGCTGGCGGAGGATGCGTTCAGAACGGCTCCAGTTTCTGCACAAAACCCGCCATCATCAAGACATATAGAGCATGATGCGCTTCGGGGGAAACGCATCATGCTCGCGCTGGTTGTCGATTTCAGGATTGGACGGCGAGGCTTCAGGCCTCGTCCGCCGACAGCACGCCGCCGGGCCTGAACAATACTCCGGCGATGGCGGCGCCAATCAGCGGAGCGACGATGAACAGCCACACCTGCGACAGCGCTCCCGGGTTGATGCCGGCGCCGACGAGCGCCGGTCCGAGCGAACGCGCCGGATTGACCGAGACGCCGGTCACGTTGATGCCGACGATGTGGATCATCGTCAGTGTCAGGCCGATGGCCAGACCCGCCAGATGCGACGGGCGCCGACCTTCTGCGTGACGCCGAGAATGGTGACGAGGAAAATGAAGGTGGCGATAACCTCGAAAGCAAAGGCCGAGATCATGTCATATTCGCCGAGATAGCCCGGTCCCCAGCCGTTCTGGCCGAGCGAACCATGCGATCCCACGTGCCATTCCGGCGTTCATCTTGCCCGACAGAATAAGGTAGAGCGCCGCTGCGCCGACGATCGCGCCAAGAACCTGCGCCACGACATAGGCAAAAAAGTCGGCGGTCGTCATGCGGCCCGCGATCAGAACTCCGAAACTCACAGCCGGATTGACGTGACAACCCGAGATCGGACCAATGCCATAGGCCATGGCGACGATGGCCAGACCGAAGGCGAAGGCGATGCCAAGCACATCAATGGCGGTGGAGCCATGCCCCATGCCGGCGATCACGGCTGCTCCGCAGCCAAAAAAAACAAGCGTAAAAGTTCCGATGAATTCAGCGATCGGTTTTTTCATATGGACCCCAAGGAAAACGGCAACGCCTCAGGCGTCACGCCATTTCTGCAGGCCCTCTCCGTGATGGTCAAGTCAAAAGAGCGCGAGTCGCGTCTTTCTCCGTCAAACGCCAATCAGACGCGCGGAAATGTCTTTGGCGCCGCGGCGCCTTGCGGGTTGCGCCGAGCACCGCCACCGTCGGCGCCGTCCGCAACAGGCTCGCGCCGGTGGCGCGCACGTCCTCGAGGCTCAGGGTGTCGATCTTGTCGATCATCTCCTTGCGGGTCAGGACGCGGCCGAAGATCATGATCTGGCGGGCGATCTGTTCGGCGCGCGAAGAGGAGTTTTCGAGCGCCGTCAGCAGCCCGACCTTGGTTTGCGCCTTGGCGCGCGCCATGTCGGCCTCGTCGAGCTTGTGCGCCGCTTCCGCCATGACGTCGAGGCCGACCCGCACCAGTTCCGGCAGGTCGCGCCCGGCCGTTGCGGCCTCGAAACCGAACAGGCCGGAATCCAGATAGGACCAGTGGAAGGACGCGATGGAATAGGCGAGGCCGCGCTTTTCGCCGCACTTCCTGGAAGAGTTTTGACGCCATGCCGCCGCCAATCGCATTGGCGAAAATATGCGCCGCGTAATTTTGCTGATCGGCATAGGCCAGGCCCTCGAAACCGATGACGACCTGCGTCTGCTCCAACTTTTTGGCGACAAGGATTTCGCCTCCGACATAAGTTGCCGGAACCAGTGAACCTGGAACGCCTGTGGGCAAGGTGTCGAAGCGCGCCTGAGCCTCGTCGCAGATTTGCTGGTGATCGACAGCGCCGGCAGCGGCGACCACGCAGGATGCGGCGCGGTAATGGCGGCCTAGATAGGAGCTGACCGCGTCCCGGTCGAAGCGGCGGACCCCTTCGGCCGCGCCGAGGATAGCCCGGCCGATCGGCTGGCCGGGGTAGGCGGCGGCGTTGAACAGATCGAACACCAAATCATCTGGCGTATCCTGCAAGGCGGCGATTTCCTGCAGGATCACGCCTTTCTCGCGCTCCAGTTCCAGCGGGTCGAACAAGCTTTGCGTCAAAATGTCGGCGAGGACATCGAGCGCCAGGCCGCAATCCTCGCGCAACACCCGGGCGTAATAGGCGGTGTTCTCGACGCTGGTGGCGGCGTTCAAGTCGCCGCCGGCGCTTTCGATGGCTTCGGCGATGGCGCGGGCGTCGCGGCGCGTCGTGCCCTTGAAGGCCATATGTTCGAGCAGATGCGACAGGCCTTGTTCGGCCTCGTCCTCATGCCGCGAACCCGCCGCGACGAACACGCCGAGCGAGGCCGTCTCAAGCCAATCCATCGCGTCGGTGACGACGCGCAGGCCGGAGGGCAGTTGTGTCAGTTCAACCGCCATGCGCGGCCAGTGTCACCGCGCGGGCGCGGGCTCGGATGAAAGAGAGGACAGCGCTGGCGTCATTGGTCACGATGTCGAAACGCTCCTTGCGTTCAAAAAGATCGGCCAGATGGGCCGGCAGAGGCGCCGAAACGCCGGTGGCCTGGCGCACCGCGTCCGGGAACTTGGCCGGATGGGCGGTGCCGAGCGCCACCATGGGCGTATGCGGATCTTGCGCGAGGTTTTTCCGCGCGACATGGACTGCGACAGCGGTGTGCGGGTCGAGCAGATATTCGCATTCGCGCCATGCGCGTGCGATTTCGCCTTGCGTGTCGTCCTCGCTGGCGGCGCCGGCCGCGAATTTGCCGCGAATTTTACTCAAAGCCGACGCGGGAATGTCGAAGGCGCCGGACTGATCGAGATTGGCCATCAGCGCGCGGATCACCGCCGGATCGCGCCCGACCGCATCGAACAGCAACCGCTCGAAATTGGACGAGACCTGAATATCCATCGATGGCGATTGCGTCGCATGGACACCACGCACCTCATAGCGTCCGGTCTCCAGCGTGCGGGCGAGGATATCGTTGGAATTGGTGGCGACGATGAGTTTTTCGATGGGCAGGCCCATTTGCCCGGCCATATAACCGGCGAGAATGTCGCCGAAATTGCCGGTCGGCACGGTGAAGGAAATTTTGCGCTCCGGGCCGCCGAGCACGGCGGCGGCAGTGAAATAATAGACCATCTGCGCCGCGACGCGGGCGAAATTGATCGAATTGACACCTGACAGGCCCAGTTTTTCACGGGTCTCCTTATGACGAAAAAAACCTTTCAGCATGGCCTGGGCGTCGTCGAACGTGCCTTCAAGCGCGATGGCGTGGATATTGGGCGCGTCCACCGTGGTCATCTGGCGGCGCTGCACGTCGGAGACGCGGCCATGCGG
>CAWFBN010000020.1:0-16823 GCA_963813955.1 uncultured Alphaproteobacteria bacterium
GATGGGTTGACGCGCTCCAAACCTTTAGCCCATTGCGCGTTGGTTTCGGTCAGCAGATTGCGTCCCGGACCAATTGCGCAGGGTCCGCGACGAAGCGAGCGATTTCATTCGCCGGACGCGGCTTGCTGAAGAGAGAGCCCTGGGCCTCGTCGGCGCCATGCTCGCGCAAAATTTCCAATTGTTCGAGCGTTTCGACGCCTTCGACCAGCATGTCGATGCCCAACTCCGTGACCAT
Organism: uncultured Alphaproteobacteria bacterium; assembly: GCA_963813955.1. Lineage (GTDB taxonomy): Bacteria > Pseudomonadota > Alphaproteobacteria > Rhizobiales > Beijerinckiaceae > Rhodoblastus. Next base: position 236 of record CAWFBN010000020.1, read on the forward strand.
GGCCTTGACCGCCTTGATGATGGCCAGCGAGGCGCCATTCTTCGACATGTCGCGCACGAAGGATTGGTCGATCTTGACCTTGTTGGGCCGGAAGCGGCTCAGATAGGCCAGCGACGAATAGCCGGTGCCAAAGTCGTCGAGCGCGACCCGCATGCCCATTTCGCGCAATTCGTCGATAGAGGCCAGCACGCTGTCGGCGTCATTCATCAGCACGGATTCGGTATATCTCCATCTCCAGCCGCGACGCCGGGAATTTGGTGTCTTCAAGGCCCGCCTGACCATCTCAACCACATTCCGCGCGTAAATTGCAGGGCGGAGAAATTGACCGCCAGACGCACGTCCTTGGGCCAGGATTTGGCGTCCATGCAGGCCTGCCGCAGCACCCATTCGCCGAGCGGCGCGACCAGGCCGGACTCCTCGGCGACCGGCATGAAATCGCCTGGCGAAATCATGCCGAGGACGGGATGGCGCCAGCGCACCAACGCCTCGCAGCAGCAGATCCGGCGTTTGGCGAAACTGACGATGGGCTGGTAGTAGACCTCGAGTTCGTTGCGGCTGATGCCGACGCGCAAATCCTGTTCGATCTGCTGCTTTTTCCGGGCCTTGTCCGCCATGCCGGTTTCATAGAAGCGCAGGGCGCCGCGCCCCGCGTCCTTGGCGGTATAGAGCGCCATGTCGGCGGCTCTTCATCAGTTCGCCAGCATTGACGCCGTCGTCCGGCATCATGGCGACGCCGACGGAGGCGCCGATGCTGAGCTTGGCGCCGTTGATACGATAGGGCTCGCTGAGCATCTCGACCACCCTGGCGGCGAATTGACCGGCGCTCTCGCGGTCGCCAGGTTGCAAAATGGCGAATTCGTCGCCACCCAGCCGCGCGACGACATCCTCGCGGCGCGGCCATTTCGCGCAATCTTTCCGCCACCCGCTTGAGCAATTCATCGCCGACCGGATGACCGAGCGGTTCGTCGACTTGCTTGAAACGGTCGAGGTCGATGCATGACCGCGAAAGGCGTCGAATCGCTTTGGCTGCGCGCGACGGCGATTTCCAGTTTTTCGCGGTAGAAGCTGCGGTTCCACAACCCAGTGAGGTCGTCCTGCCGAGCCATGCGCTCGATGCGTAATTCCGACACGCGGCGGTTGGGTGACATCCTCGACCAGCACCGAAAAGCCCTGCGGCGTCGGCTGGAAAATGAACTCCATGAAACGCTCGTCGGCCAGATCCACCATGATGCTGTTGCGAAGCCGGTTGTGAATGATGGTCTTGCCGGCGTCGATCAGGCGCTCGATGATGTCCGGGTCCTTGAGTTTCAGGGCGAGTTTTTTGGTCAGCAGCTCTTCGAGCGACGCTTCCTTCGCCGTTATTGGGGTCAGGCGAAACATCCGGAAAAACTGGCTGTTTCCGGCCATCAGGCACAAGCCGGCGTTGAAGGTGGCGAAGCTCTGGTTCATGCTGTCGAGAGCCGAAGCCATTCGGATTTCGGCATCCGCGCGACGGCGATTTTTTGGAGGTATGTCCGGTTTCGCAGGACCAGCGCCAAGGCCACGCTCGCGACAGAGGCCAGCGCCACAGGCGCGGACCAATTCCAATGGAGGGCGAGAGCGAAGGCGAGTGGGATCAGGCCGCAGGCGGCTTGCAAGACGGCGACGGCGGCGTTTGGCGCCGCGCGGCCCTGACCCAGGATGACATGAGCCACGGTGAAAATAACGGCGGCGCTGCGCACGCCCGGCGGCGTATCGAAAGTGAAAGTCGCCAGCGTCAGCAATCCCAAGGCGGCCGCCATGGCGACGCTGGCGATGGGAAAGCCAATGGCGGCGAGGTCGCTGTCTGTTCGGGCTTTTTTCTCCGGCGCCTTCTTTCCCTGGGTTTTGCCGAGCTGATTTTTTTGATCTTGCCGCCAGTTCAGGCTTTGCCCCAGGCCGATCTTGAGCGCGGCGGTCCCGATCAGCGCGCAGGCGGCATAATTGGTCCAGGGCGCAAAGCCGCCCGCAAGCAGGGCGCCTCCCAGCGTCACGGCGGGCGCCGCATCGAAAAAATATCCATAACTGGCTTCGCCAGATCCCGCATTTGGGGAATGCGCTGCGGCTGTTCTCAAGCCCGGCGAAATGGCGACGGTTTGCGACAAATCCAGTTCCCTGCCAACGCGACGTTGCGCCAGACAGCGAATCTCAAATTGCTGGCGTGAACGGAATGTAACGCCAGTGGGTAAATAAAATTCAACCTATGCGTGTGTTGCGCCGGATGCTTACTGGGTGTGAGCCGGAAGGGGAGCAGCCTCCGTCTGCGCGGGCGCGCCCGGCGCCTTCGGCGGCGCGGATGGCTTGGCGGCAACGGCAGGCTTCTTCTTGGCCTGCGCCGCGACGACAGGTTCGCCCGGAATGGCGTTGGCGGGCATGACGTTGTCGGGCAACCGATCCCAGGTCTGGGTCTGACCGAACAGCGACACGCCCAGATAGCCGCGCACGAACAGCTTCTGGCCGTCGGGGCTGACCTCCATCTGCGCGTGATAGATCGAGCCGTCGCGCGGATCCATGATGCTGCCATTCTCGTATTTCGCGCCATGCCGCTGCATGCCCCACACGATGACGAGGCCCATCATCGGCGCATCCTTCTTGTCGCCCGGGCATTTCACGCAGGTCTCATTGACCGGATCGTCCGGCGCTTTCTTGAATCCCTTGACGAGGCGGCCTTCATAGACGCCGTTGTGGTCGACGAAATAGAACCAGCCGCTCGGTTTGCCGGGCTCGTAATTGGATTGCCAGAATCCGGCCGCGGTCGGAGTGGTTGGAGCGACCGGCGCCGCCGCCGTTGGGGCAGGCAAGGCCGTCTTGGCGGCCGCAGGCGGGGCCGTCTTGGCGGCCGGCGATTTGGCCAGGGCGCCGGTCGTTGCGCTGCTCAAGGCCAACGCGAGGGCCATGGCGCCGACGCGGGATTTTCCAAAAACGTCAGATGGAAAAGGCTTTTGTTCAAACAGGTCCGCGAGACCGGAATAAAGCCGCATATTTTATCTCCTTTAGTCCAATCGGAAAGGCAGGGTCGCTTGATCCTGCCAAAGATCTATGGAGAAAATCAGACCGGGGCCAACCGGACGTCAAACGCCGTTGCTTTCCAGGACTTGGCGGCATTTAGGCGAAAGCCTCGCGCGATTGGCCTGCAGGCAGGCCAGAAAGGCGTTGTCGCCTCCGCCTGCGGGAATTTGATGGCAGAAACGGCGGGTGTCGGGCCGGCACGCGGCCTCTTGCTCCGCTGAGCCCCCGGCCTGCGCCACGGTCGAAGCGCCGATCGACAGGACGAGCGCCAGAAGAAATCGCTTTTGCATCGTCTCATTCTCCCAGTTTGTGTTCGAAACACGCGCGTGGCGTCACTTTTCTTCTGCCGGCTTGCGTGGCTTGCCCATCAGGATTGGCTGGAACAGCACCGCCGCCGCCAGCGTGCAGGCGAGCGAAAGCGCCAGCAATTTGCCCATGCTCGACGTGCCGGGATGGCTCGAAAACCACAGGCTGCCGAAAGCCGTCGCCGTGGTCGCGGCGGAAAAGATCACGGCGCGCGTCAGGCTGGTCTGCAACAGGTCAGTCTGCCCCTGCCGCCAGGCCATGATGTAGTAAATCTTGAAGGCGACGCCAACGCCGAGCAACAAGGGCAGCGCGATGATGTTGGCGAAATTGAGCGGCAGGCCGATCAGCACGGTAATTTCCAGCGTTACCACGCCCGCCAGCAGCAGCGGGACCAGCGTCAGCAGCATGTCGCTCAACTTGCCCAGCACCAACCAGAGCAGAATCGCGATCGACAGCAGCGCCCAGGCGCCGGCCTCGAAAAAGGCGCCGACGATGGTGTCGCCCGCTTCAAGGATCGAGATCGGACCCTCGGTGGCGTCGGGCTCGACTTTGAGCACGGCGCGGGCGAAGGCGCGCAGCGCCTCGTTGCCGCCCGTTTCATCCTTGGGCGCGATGGAAATGCGCGCAACGCCATTGGCGCCCATCCATTCGCTCGTGAGTTCGGACGGCAGAGTCGCGAGCGTCACTTTTTGGGCTTTCAGCGCGGAACGAAGCCCGTCGAAATCGATCTTGAGCGGCGTGATCATCGCGTCCTGCGCCTGCAGCCGCCGCGCCGTATCGGCTTTGGCGAGCCCGGCCAGCGCCGCCGCCAGCCTTTTCGCCGCCGCAATTCCGGTTTTCTGGCCGCTGTTGTGGGGATCGTCCGCCGCCTCGATCAGCCGCTGCGCCGCCTCGTTGAGGGCTTCGATGTTTTCCGCATCACTCGGAGGCGGCGAGACGTCGGTGGGGTTCAAGGCCGGGCCCAAACTTGCGAGCGCCTTGGCGATGAGCGGCAGTTTCTCGTCCTGCTGCTGCGGCACGAAGAATGACAGCGTGCGCACATGCGAAACTTCCGGCACTTTTTCCAAAATCTTCGCGCGGCTGTCGGCTTCCGGCAGCGAGGGCGCGAGCGCCTCGATGTTGTTGACCTCGGTCGCCGGGTCGCGGGCGAGTTCGAGATAGGTCGCGACGGCTTCGGTATGGGGATCGCGCAGATTGATCGGGTTGAAGTCGAATTTCAGCCAGTGGAACAGGGGAAGTCCGGCGATCACCACGATGGCCACGCCGGCGATGATGCCGATGCGATGCCGCGCCATGTAATGATCCACCGGCGCCAGTTTGGCGAAGCCGAGCGCCTCCGGTTCGCCAGCCGGATTGAACAGATAGATGAGCGCCGGCAGCATGGTCACGCTGGTGGCGAAGGCGATCAGCATGCCGAAGCCGGCGATCAGGCCCAGTTCCGATACGCCCTTGTATTCGGTCGGCAGGAAGGACAGAAAGCCGGCGGCGGTGGCGAGGCCCGCCAGCGTCAGCGGCGCGCCGAAAGCGACGCCGGCGCCCGAGATCGCCCTGACCAGATTGTCGTCATCATGGCGTTCGGCGCGATAGCGGACACAGAACTGGATGCCGAAATCCACGCCTATGCCGACAAAAAGCACCGCGAAATAGACCGAAATGAGATTGAAGGCGCCAACCATGGCCAGCCCGAGGGCGGCGGTGAGCGACAGGCCGACCATGAGGTTGAGCGTGACGGCGCCGATGAGCTTCCACGACCGCAAGGCGAGCCACAGGATCAACAGGACGATGGCGGCGGTGATGATCCCGTTGCGCGTGGCGTTTTCCTTGATCGTGCCGAATTCCTCGTCCGCCATGGCCACGGGCCCGGTCAGGCGGAGGCGGGCCTGATAGGCAGGCAGAACCTCGGCGGCGATGGCGCGCAGCGCGTCGCTGGATGCGAGGCCGGGTTGCACGGAGTTGAAGTCCATGACCGGCCGCACTTCGATCACGCCGCGCAAGTCGCCCGGCGCGGCCGGATGGCCCTGGGTCAGCACACGCCATGAGAAAGACGCGGGCTTGCCTGCCAGCACCGCTTCGATGGGTTCGGAAGCCGCGTTCAGCAGCGGGGCCATGCCGTCCAGTTTCAACCGGCCGGCGTTCAGGCCAAGCAGACCGTCTTCGAGCCCCGCGACGAGGCCGCGCAGGCTCATGTCGGAGGCCATGTCCTGAATGAGCGGCGCGCCTTCCTTCAACCCGTCAAGCGTGCTGCGCAACGAGTCCAACGGCAGGAATAACAGGCCGTTGCGGGCGAAAAAGGGGAGGCCGGCGATATTGGTCGCCTCAAGGAAATGCGTCTGGTCCTGCGACAGGCGCCGGGTCAGTTCGGCGGTGGCCGCCTGCGTCAGTTCCGGCGTCGGCGCCTCGACCACCGCGACGATCATCTGGAAGCGATGGAAATTGTCTTCGAACGCCGTTTCGCGCTGACGCCAGGGCAAATCGGCCGACAGCAAGGCGTTGATGTCGGAGGTGATCTTGAAGTGCAGCGCCGCATAGCCGCCGGCGAACACGCCGGCGAGCAGAAAAAGCGCCACGACGATGCGGGCGTGGCGGACACAGAAATTGATGAGTTGGACGATGGATGAGGTCAACATGCGGCCGCAGCCTCGTATAACTGGCGCGGAAGATCAAGTTTTTGCTTGTGGCGTTTTCAAGACAACGACCTCTCCGGCAGGAACAGGCGCGCTTTGCGACAAGATTTGCGGCGCGTGGCGGGGGCGAAACACAAGCTCCGGCGCCATCGGACCCTCGGTGCGCGGGCCGCGCAGCGCCAGTCCGAGCGCCGCGAACGGATGGCGGAGGGTCGCGTCGGCGGCGGTGGCCTCATAGCCGCAATGGGCCATGCAGTTGGCGCATTTCTCGTGCCGTCCGGTTCCGTAGCGATCCCAGTCGGTCGTCTCCATCAAGGCCTTGAAGCTGTCGACATGGCCTTCGTCGAGCAGATAGCAGGGCTTCTGCCAGCCGAACACATTGCGGGTCGGCATGCCCCAGGGCGTGCAGTGGAACTGGCGGTTTCCGGCCAGGAAATCCAGATACATGCCGGTGTGGATGAGGTTCCAGCCCTTGCCTTCGCCCAGCGCGAAGATGCGGCGGAACAAGTCCTTGGTCTTGCGGCGGTTGAGAAAATGCTGCTGGTCGGGCGCGCGTTCATAGGCGTAGCCGGGCGCGATCGAGACGCCGACATCGAGCGTCCTGGCGAAATCGAGGAAGGCGGCGACGGTCTCCGGCGCCTGTCCCTCGAATATGGTGGCGTTGACATTGACGTTGAAGCCTTGCGCCTTGGCTTTCCTGATGGCGGCCACGGCGATGTCGAACACGCCGGGCTGTGCGACGGAATGGTCGTGTTCCTCCCGGAGCCCGTCCAGATGGATCGAAAGGCAGAAATAGGGCGAGGGCTCGAAAAGATGCAGCTTCTTGTCCAGCAGCAGCGCGTTGGTGCAGAGATTGACGAATTTTTTGCGCGCAACAATGCCGCTGACGATTTCGCCGATTTCACGATGAATCAGCGGTTCGCCGCCCAAAATCGCCACCATGGGCGCGCCGCATTCATCGACCGCTTCGAGACAATCCTGCACGGACAAGCGCCGGTTGAGCAGGGCTTCGGGATAGGCGATCTTGCCGCAGCCGGCGCAGGCCAGATTGCAGCGGAACAGGGGTTCGAGCATGAGCACGAGCGGGGTGCGCCGCCGTCCCGCCAAAAGCTGTTTCAACAAATAGGCCGCGATTTTTCGCTCGCGGAAAAAACCCAATGCCATTGCCGCCCCCGCCCCCAGTCACTCGTCCCGCAATTCCTGCGGCAGACGGAATTCGATGATTTCGTCACGCCCGTCGACGCTGGAAATGGCGACCGGGCCGAGCTGGGCGAGCCAGTCCACCACGCCCAGCACCAACTCCTCGGGCGCCGAGGCGCCGGCGGTCACCCCGACCGAGCGCGCGTCCGCGACCCATTCGCGCCGCAATTCGTCGGCGTCGGCGATCAGATGACTGGGCACCCCCATTTCCGCGCCGATTTCGCACAGGCGGTTGGAGTTGGAGCTGTTCCGCGCCCCGACCACCAGCAGGACATCGACGGTCCGGCACAGGTCGCGCACCGCCGATTGGCGGTTCTGCGTCGCGTAGCAGATGTCGCGCGTGTCCGGCCCGGTCAGGTCGCTGAAGCGCCGGTGCAGCGCGGCGATGATCCCCATCGTGTCGTCCACGCTCAGCGTGGTCTGGGTGATGTAGGCGACCGGCTCGTCGGCGGGAAGATCGAGCATCGCCGCGTCCTGCTCGGTCTGGACGAGGTGGACGGGCGCGGGGATCTGCCCGATCGTGCCTTCCACTTCCGGATGCCCGGCGTGGCCGATCAGGATCAGATGGCGTCCCTGCGCGACATAGCGCTTGCCCTGGTTATGGACCTTGGTGACCAGCGGGCAGGTGGCGTCGTGCACCTTCAGCGGCCGCCGCGCCGCCTCCTCCTGGACTTTTCCGGCGACGCCATGCGCGCTGAAAATCGCCACGGCGCCGTCGGGAATGTCGGAAATTTCGTCAACGAAATGCGCGCCCTTGGCCTTCAGGTCGTCGACGACGCGTTTGTTGTGCACGATTTCGTGGCGCACATAGACCGGCGCGTCATATTTTTGCAGCGCGCGCTCGACGATTTCGATGGCGCGCACCACGCCGGCGCAAAAGCCGCGCGGCTGGGCCAGCACGACCTTCAGGGCCGCGCGCTTGTCCTTGCGGCGCGGCGGAGCGCGCCCTGTTGAAGCCGCCGCCTGCCGCAACTTGGGCCGCCTCGCCTTGGGCGTATCGCGCGCAAAAACCTCGTGCGCCTTGGCGACGATCCCGGCGGCGTCGAGACCGGCCTGAGCATACATGGCCGCCACATCGCCCTGCGGCTGGAATACGTCGGGCAGCACCATCGCGCGGACCTTCAAATCGCCATCGAGGCGGCCATGCTCGGCCAGCGCCTGCATGACAGCGGCGCCAAAGCCGCCGGATGCGCCCTCTTCGATGGTGATGAGCGCTTCGTGGTGATCGGCGAGTTCGAGGATCAGGTCGAGGTCGAGCGGCTTGGCGAAACGCGCGTCGGCGACCGTGGTCGGCGATGCCGAACTCCGCCAACTGCTCGGCGGCCTTGCAACATTCCGCGAGGCGCGCGCCGAAGGACAGCAGCGCCAACCGGTCGCCGCGTCGCAGCACGCGGCCCTTGCCGATTTCGAGCGGGACGCCCGCCGCCGGCAATGGAACGCCCAAGCCGTCGGCCGCGGATAGCGCAAGGCGCAGGGCCGGTCGTCGATCGCCGCCGCTGTCGCCACCATGTGGACGAGTTCTGCCTCGTCCGCCGCCGCCATCACCACCATGCCGGGCAGGCAGGCGAGATAGGCGATATCGAAGGAGCCCGCATGGGTGGGGCCATCGGCGCCGACGAGGCCAGCGCGGTCGATCATGAAGCGCACCGGCAGCGACTGGAGCGCCACGTCATGCACCAGCTGATCGTAGCCGCGCTGCAGGAAGGTCGAATAGATGGCGCAGAAGGGCTTGAAGCCTTCCGCCGCCAGCCCCGCAGCGAAAGTCACCGCGTGCTGTTCGGCGATGCCGACGTCGAAAAAGCGTTGCGGATAGGTCTTGGCGAAAAGGTCGAGGCCGGTTCCCGACGGCATGGCGGCGGTGATCGCAACGATGCGCGGGTCTTTCGCCGCCTCCTTGACCAGCGCGTCGCCGAAAACCTTGGTGAAAGCGGGCGCCTTGGCGGGCGGCTTGTGTCTGCGCGCCGGTGGCGACGTCGAATTTGACCACGCCGTGATATTTGTCGGCGGCCGCCTCGGCCGGGGCATAGCCCTTGCCCTTTTCGGTGACAATATGCAGCAGGACCGGCCCGCTCTCTCCATCGCGCAGCCGTTCGAGCACATCGACCAGCAGCCCGACGTCGTGACCGTCAATCGGGCCGGCGTAGCGGAAACCCATCTCCTCGAACAGGGCGCCATCACGCCCCGCGCGGCGCGCCCGCGGCCGGACAAGGGCGCGGCAAGCTGGGCCTCGACGTCGGCCTTGGCGCGCAAGGATCGGCCGGCGGTGAGGCGCGAAAAATAATCGACTCATCGCGCCGACAGCCGGGGCGATCGACATGCCATTGTGGTTGAGGATCACGATCAGGCGGCCGCCATCGGCGCCCGCGTTGTTGAGCGCCTCATAGGCCATGCCCGCCGAGATCGATCCGTCGCCGATCACCGCCACGACCTGATGCGAGCCGCCCGTCAGGTCGCGGGCCTTGGCCATGCCCAGCGCGGCGGAAATCGAGGTCGCGGCGTGAGCGGCGCCGAAAGGGTCGTAAACGCTCTCCTTGCGATTGGTGAAGCCGGACAGGCCGCCCGGCGCGCGCAAGGTGCGGATGCGCGAGCGCCGGCCGGTCAGGATCTTGTGGGGATAGACCTGATGTCCGACGTCCCAGATCAGGCGATCGGCCGGAGTGTCGAAGACATAATGCAAGGCCACGGTGAGTTCGACGACGCCAAGGCTCGCGCCAAGATGGCCCCCGGTGACGGAAACCGTCCGGATGGTTTCTTCGCGCAATTCGTCCGCGATCCCGGTTAGCGCGGATCGGTCGAGCTGGCGCAGGTCTTCAGGGCAGCGAATCGCGTCGAGCCCCTGTGGGACGGCGACGACGCTTCGCGCCCCGGCCGGTTCGCAAACCGCAGGGAGTTCCTGAGCCGTTTCCTGAGCCGTCTCCAAAACTTTGTCATTGACCGTCGCACCCCATTCATTCCGCATATCCGCCTCCCCAGCCCGCAAAAATCGAAACCGCAATTTGTTGTTTTCCATCGAAAACTTATTTCGACAGGCTGACGTCGACGCGCGCGACATCGCCCCCTTGCGGCCTGAGGTCGAAGCTCAGGCGCCGCCCGCTCGCGCGCAATGAGACAGCTGCGTTGAAACTTCCGCCGGAAACGCTGCCGGTGAAGTGGCCATCGCTGACGCGCCCCGATAAAGACCCGTTGACGCCGCGCGTGGATTCCTGCCATTCGCCGCTTACGCTGCCGCCTTCCGCGACCGCATGGCCGTGAATATCGAGCCGATAGGAATCGCTGGCGCAGACGATGCTCTGGCTCAGCGACTCCCCGCCGCCGCCGACAGTTCCCGTGAAGCGGCAGGTCAGCCGCTCCTTGTGGCCATCCGAACCGATCACTGCGCCGCCGCCGTGAAAGCTGCCGGCGAAAGCCGAAAACGGCCCCGCCGCTTGCGCCGGGGCGGGCGCCGATAACAGGGCGGCGAAGCGCCAAAGCGACGCGCGCAAGCGTCTTGCTAGATGCGAACATGACGGTCTCCTTCGAGCATCGGGTCGGGTTCGATGAAATTTGCGTCGAACCGGCCTTGGGGAGGCGTTTTCCGCTCCAGCCGCATCAGGAAGGCGATGGTCGGGCGCAGGATCAGAAGATCGGCGACCAGAGCGGCGAGCATGGCGAAGGCGCTGAGCCAGCCGAACAGGCGCAACAGCGGAAGATTGGAAAAGGCCAGAGCCTCCAGACCGCAGGCAAGGACAAAGGCGGTCAGGATCAGCGCCGGGCCGATCAGCACGGTGGCGCGCGCCACCGCGATGGCCGGATCGGCGTCGGGCCGGTCTTCGCGCCACATGCGGTTGAGGAAATGGATCGTCGCGCTGAGGCCGAGTCCGAAGGAAACGATCAGCGCGATGACGCTGGCGAATTGCAACCCGTCGCCGAGCAGCCGCAGCAGCGATCCCGCCGCCAGCACCGGAAAAACGCCCGGCGGCAGGCAGGACAGGGCCACGGGAGCGAGCGGAAGGCAAGGCCGATGAAAGCCGCGATGAAGGCGAATTCCAGCGTCAGGCCGTGGTTGAGCTTGTTGATCATGCCGGCGCTGTTGCGCGCCGAGATCACCGACAGGCCGGTCGGCGCGATGGTATAGCCGGGATGCTTTTCGCGCAGCGGCGTCCAGCCGGCCGTTCAACTGTTCGACGATCGGCAGGATGCGGCCGGAGTCCTTGTCGGGCACACGTCCCGAAATCAGCGCCGACATCGCGGTCCTGCGCGATGAAGCGCCGCACCAGGAAAGGCGGCAGGAAATCGACATATTGCTTCAGCGTCGCGGCGTCGGGCTTGCCGAGCTTCTCGGTGAGCCAGCGGCGCAGAGTCTCGAGCGACCACACATTGGCGATCCCCGGCTGCTGCTCCATGGTCGCGGTGGGCCTCGGCGATCACGTCAAGCGTTTCGGGCGCGAAAAGGCCCGAGCCCGCGGGAAAGGCGATGAAAAGGTCGATCGGATTGGCGCCGTTCAGTTTGAGCGTCGAGGCTCTGGCTGGCCTCGACCACGTGCTCCTGGTCCGGCGTCTGGTCGGCGAGGCGATAGCGAGGCTGCAGGCCGGCATAGACAGCGCCGAGCGCGACCACCACGAGCAGGCCGAGCCGGCGTTAAGGCCCGGCCGGCGCAACATCCGCTCCGCCACGAAACCGCAAAACCGGCGCAGGGCGCGAACGCCGACGTCGCGCGCGGCCGAGCTCCGGGCCGAGCGCGCCTCGGCGGCGGCGCGAGCAGGATGCCGAGCAGCGGGACCAGCGCCAACACCGCCGCCAGAGCGATCAGGATCGACAGGAAGCCCGCCTGCGCCGAAAGCGCGGATCAGGTCGGAACTCGAAAACAGCAGGCCGAGCAGCGACAGGCCCGCCGCCGCATGGGTGAGCACGCAGGCCGGACCGACCACGCGCAAGGCGTCGCGGAAAGCCGTCTCCCGGTCGGCGCCGGCGATCATGCGGTCGCGCGCGGCGAAGGTGAGCTGCATGCTGTCGGAAAAGCTGATGACCATGATCAGCGGCGTCATGACGTTCAGGAACATGTTGAGCCTGAAGCCGAGCCAGCCCAGCGCGCCGAGCGACAGCACAATGGCGATCAGCGGCGGCGCCGCCGCGATGATCATGAAGGAGACGCGGCGGAAGAACAGGATGGCGATAACGCAGCCCGCGAGCAGTCCGAGGGCGTTATAGACGATGCGGTCGCGCTCCAGCGCCTGGCGGATGTCGATCTGCATCACCGGGACGCCGGACAATTGCGCGGTCACGTCGGCGCCTTGCAGATCCTCTTCCATCGTCTTGCGGATTTCGGCGATGACCGGGGCCAGCTGTCGGCCCGTCGACCACCGAGGGCTCGCAGCGACAACACGACCAAGGCCAGATCGCCTTGTTCAGAGAGCAGCCGGCCGCGGATGAGGGCATTGGCCTTCACGCGATCGATCAAGGGCGTCATAGGCGGCGCCGTCCGGCAGATCGATCGGGGAAAAGCGGCGTCGACGCGCCGCCGTTTTCTCCCGGCTGACGCGCCGAAAACATCGAGATGACGCCTCGCGCTCCGTCGACGAGTTGCAGATCGGTGACCAGGGTGCGCAATTTCTCGATCGTGTCCCGCGCCAGCAGGGTCTTGCCCTGGACCACCACCAAAACGTCATATTCGCTGGAGGGAAAGGCCTGCGAAATATGCTCGAATTGCCGGAACTCAGGCGTATCCGTGCGAAAGAGCTGGCTCAGCGAATCGTCGATTTGAATCCGGCGGATGCCGAAAACGGCGGCCACGATCAGAAGCGCGACAACCGCCAAAATCAGCAGCGGCGCGCGAAGGCCGATCAGGCCGAACGCGTCGACGCCGAGAGCAATATTCGAGGTCTGGGCGTCGGAGTCTCGCTGGCCTGATCCCCGCGGTCGCGAGCGAAACCTTGATCGGGTTCGTTCATGCCAACTCCACCCCGCCGCCAAGAAGACGCTGAAATATCACTTGAAACAGCGACGATTGGCGCTGCCCTTCGCCCGAAGCTGAACAGGATGGACAATTCAACAGGCGCTCTATGGTTCCGGGCTAAACCACGGAATCATCGGCGCGGCTTGGAGCGGGTCTCAAATATTCGGAAAAAAGCGCGCGCGTTGATCAAGCATGAAGACCTTGATAACTCAGCCGCAAAGGCGCGCTGGCGTCGCCGCTTTTTTTTGCGCGGCCCTTGGCTTTCCGCGCATCGACACGCATCTCTGGCCTGAGCGATCCGTCGCGCTGACCGGGCGAGGCTCCCTCCTTGGTTCAAGTGTAAAGCTGGGAAAACGCGGCTAGGTTTGAAGCTGTCATTGTTCTGTCGAGGTCAGATGCGCTGGCAGGGCGCCGACCCCTCAAAAAAGGCGGCCTTATGGACGATTTCTCGCTTTCTCCGCTCAGTCTGTTCTTGCAGGCGGGCCTCGTCGGCAAGTCGGTGATGGCGGTGCTGCTGGTCGCCTCGATCTGGTGCTGGCTGCTGATCGTCGAGGGGCTTTTCGGCGTCGCCCGGCTTGCCGCGCGCCCTGCGCGACGCGCAAGCCGGCGTCGCGTCGCCCTTGCTGGCGCCGATCGACGCCGCCGGCGCGCAGGAGGCGCGCATTCGCGTCGCCGGCGAAACCGTCTCGGAACGCCGCCAGCGCGTCGCCGAAAAAATGACCCGCGCCAGCCTCGAATTGCTGATGAAAGCCGAAGGCGGCCTCGCCAATCTGGCGGTGATCTCCTCGGTCTCGCCCTTCATCGGCCTGTTCGGCACGGTCTGGGGCATCATGGCGAGTTTCGTCGGCATCGCGGCGGCCAAGGACACCAGCCTCGCCGTGGTCGCGCCGGGCATAGCCGAGGCGCTCGCCGCCACGGCCTATGGCCTCGCCGCCGCCATTCCCGCCTCGATCGGCTACAACCGCTTCGGCGCGGCTTTTTCGCGCATCGGCCAGCAGCTGGTCCATCGTGCCGCCGACCGCGCCGTCGAATTCTGCGCGCGATCCGCGCGGCGACTGAGGCGGAGGCGGCGTGATGGCGTTCTCGCCGCAGGTACGCCGATCGGCCCGGCTTCTACCGGCCGCAGGCCGAGATCAACGTGACGCCGCTGGTCGACGTCATGCTGGTGCTGCTGATCATCTTCATGGTCACCGCGCCGCTGCTCGCCGCCGGCATGAAGGTCGATCTGCCGCAGGCCAAGGCGGCGCAACCGCTCGAACCCCAAGGAGCCGATCGTCGTGGCGGTCGGCAAGGACGGCAAGCTGGCGCTCGGCGCCGAACAGATCGACCCGCCGATCTGGTGCAGCTGGTCAAACTGAAGATGGGCGACGACTCTTCGCGCGTGGTGCACCTGCGCGGCGACAAGGAGGCGCCTACGGCCAGATGGTCGCGGTGATGGACGAGTTGGCGACCAATGGCATCACCCATATCGCCATCGTCACCGACAGCCGGCACGAGAAACAGGCGACGGGGAAAGCGGCGCGGGGAGCCCCCGCGCCGGAAGCCCGGAAATGAGCCTATCCTCCGCCCTTTCCTCCGGCGCGGAGCCTTCGCCGCCGCCCCGGCGGCTTCCGGCCCGTCTGGTTTCGCCCTACTGGCGCTTGGCCTGATTGTGGCGCTGCACGCTGGCTTGCTGTTCACGGGTTCACGGGGGAACGGCAGGGCTTCCTCGCCGGTCGACGCCATAGAGGTGGCTCACTGGCGCCGCTCGGCGACAGCGCTGGAGACCCAGGAGCAACGCGACGAAATCAAGCCGACGAGCGGAAGATGTCCAGCGCCGCCACCGCCGGCCGAACAAGCCGAATGGAGAGAACCGCGCCGCCGCCGAAAATCGTGGCGCCGGAGGCGATGCCCCTCATCGCAACCAGGTCCTGTCGGTAGGCCAAGGCGGTCGGAGAGGAAGCGAGAGAACGGAGCCGACGGCGAACCCGCGCAGGAAAAACAGTCGAAAAGCGACTGTTGAGGCCGCCGAGAGCCGCCGCAGGGGGAAAGCGCAAAAGGCGCGGCAGGAAGCGCGGCAAGGCTTCGGCGGGCGGCGTCGCAATTTCGGGCGCCCTGTCGCACGCTTCCTATGCAGCCTTGCTGGCGGCGGAACTCAACCGCCACAAATTCTATCCCTCCGGCGCACGGGCGGCCGGCGTTGTCGGCTCTGTTGGTGTCGCCTTCACGGTCGGACCGTCGGGGGCGCGTCATAAGCCAGTCGGTCACCCGCTCGTCCGGCGATGCCGCGCTCGACCGAGCCGCGCACGCCATCATGAGCGCGGTCCAAACGCCGCCGCCGCCAGGAGGCCGATTCAGCACGAGCACCAACCTCCGCTTCAATTTTCATTGATCAGGGGTGAGAGCTTGACGCCCGGCTGCCTTTTGGCGGGACGGCTTTTGGTTTTGGCAAAAAAGACAAACTAAACCAATGAGATATAGCAAGGATTTGATTTGACCGGGGCGCGCCAGGCGCTCCACAGAGCGGCACGGGTCGGGCGGCGTGCCGCTCGCCTGCGAAAAAGGAGGGTGGCTTCTTTAATTTTGTTCACTTGCCAGAAGGCGGCGCGAAGACTTAACATTAAAATCATGACCCAGGCGCTGATCACCATCAGACGCGCAAATCCGGGGGATGCGGAGCAGATCGCCGCTGTCCACGATGAAGCTTGGCGGGAAGCCTATCGCGGCATTATTCCGGGCGGGGAACTCGAACGGTTGATCGCCCGGCGCGGTCCCGATTGGTGGCGCCGCGCCGTGGCGCATGGCAGCCGCCTGCTGGTGTTTTCATTGCGCGGCAAGGTGGGAGGCTATGTCTCCTATGGCCGCAACCGCGCCACCACGATGGATTTCGAAGGTGAAATCTTCGAACTTTACCTGACGCCCGAATATCAGGGCATGGGGTTCGGCGGGCGCCTGTTCCGCGCCGGCCGCCACGATCTCGCGGCCAATGGCCTGCACACCATGGTCGTCTGGACGCTCAGCGACAACCTACGCGCCGTTGAATTCTACCGTCGGCGTGGCGGCGTGGAGGTGCGGCGCGCCAGCGAGCATTTCGGGGCTGAGAAACTCGGCCGCACGGCTTTCGGCTTCGGCCCCCCCGGCGAAAGTCGCTGATCCAAACCAGATATGGTCGGAAAGTTCGGGTTGCGTTTGAGCGCCCCCTCCCGCCTATTGAAAAGCGGGAACGTAAAAAACCAATCGGAGATAACAATGCGTCTTGACGCCATCAAAATCGGCAACAATCCTCCTGAAGACGTGAACGTCGTCATCGAGGTTCCGATTGGCGGGGAGCCGATCAAGTATGAGATGGACAAGGAGGCCGGCGCCTTGTTCGTCGACCGCTTCCTCTATACGCCGATGCGCTATCCCGGCAATTACGGCTTCATTCCACACACGCTTTCGGAAGATGGCGATCCGTGCGACGTGCTGGTGGCCAATACGCGGCCGCTGATCCCCGGCTCGTATATCAATGCCCGCCCG
>CAWFBN010000021.1:0-10848 GCA_963813955.1 uncultured Alphaproteobacteria bacterium
ATTAATATTAATTACTTGATTAGGTGGGAATTTTTGTTCATATAAATATAAACTCTCATAATTCATTTTATTAATATAATTTTCTATTTTGTAATTTGTTTCTTTATTAAAAATTTTATGTTCTATACATTCTTTGGTATAATTCTTTTATCTGGACAGAGAATTAACATTTTAGTTAATAAATCTAATTCCAATGATGAAATTTTTTCAATAGAAGACAATAAAGAAATATTGGATTTATTTTTTTGTTCGTTTTTATATACTTGATATGTAGAAAATTCACTAATACCAGGCCAACTAATTTCATCTGGTAAACCCATAATTTCTATAATTTTATTAAATTGTAAACACTCACTCGTAGATTTAAATAAAACATGCGTATTAATTAATTCAGCAAAAATACATCCTAAACTCCAAATATCTATTTTATAATCATATACTTTACTTCCTAAAATAACTTCTGGGGCTCGATACCAAAATGTTTGAATCCCTTCTGAATTAGAAATAGTTGGAATTATTCCTAAATATTTAATTATTCCAAAATCAGTAATTTTAATATGCTCATTAGTATTAATTAAAATATTTTCAGGTTTTAAATCTCGATGAACAAAACCTAAACAATGTAAATAATTAAGTCCATTAAGAATCTGATACATAATATTATCTAATTACATTTTTATGAAATTTATTTTTAATAAGTCTCTTTAAGATTATATGGATAATATTCCATTAAAATCTTAACTTTCATATCAATATTAAAATCAATTAATGACATAACATTATACCACGATTAAGTACGGCGAAGCGCGGGCTAGGCCATTGTCTGGCGCCCAAGAATGTCGCGGCGCCGACGACGATCCACAACAGTGCGGCAACAGCGAGCAGCAGCGCGCCCGGTCGATCGAGCGACAGGCTCAGGCGCAGCGCCGGCGCCTCGAACGAGAACGGCCCGCCGCCGAGCGCCAGCAGCGCCGCGCCGAGGGCTGGAATCGGCGCCAGCCATTGCAGCGCCAGCGCCGGGCGGCGCAGGCGTGGAGAAAAGCAGAGCGCCAGCAGCGCGAGCGGCAGGGCCAGGGCCAAGGCGAGCAGCGAGGGGCCGAGGGCGAGCGACGAGGAAAGCGGCCCGGTCATGGCATCGCTCGGCCGATCTGGAGAAAGTCGAAAAATTCCTGCGGCGCGAAGCCGAGCGCCACCGCCACGACCGCCAGCGCCAGCGCGACGCCTTCGCGGCTTCGCTGCGGCGGCGACTTCAGCACGAGCTTTTGCTCGGCAAGCGCGGGAGACAGGATGCGGAACACATAGCCGGCGGCGAGCAGGCCGCCCGCCAGCATGACCAGGGTGAACGTCCATTGCCCGGAGGCGACCGAGGCGCGCAGCAGCAGCCATTTGGCGGCGAAGCCGCCGCTCGGCGGCAGGCCCATCAGCGACAGGCCGCCCAGTCCGAGCGCCAGAAACGTCACGGGCATGGCGCGTCCGGCGCCGTTGAATTCGGCGATCCGGTCATGGCCGAGGGATTCGGCGATGAGGCCGGCAGAGAGGAACATCGCCGCCTTGGCGAAGGCATGGGACAGCGTCTGCATCAACGCCGCCGTTCCATCCATCCACCGTCCAGGGATGGAGGCCGGAAGCCAGCGGGAAGATCAGGAACAGATAGCCGATCTGCGCCAGCGTCGAATAGGCGATGAGCAGTTTGAGCCGGGGCTGGCGCAAGGCCAGCACGCTGCCAAACAGGATCGCCGCCGAGCCAAGCGCCCCGAGCAAAGTCTCCGCCGCGCCGCGCGGGCAGCGCCGGCAGCACATAGAACCACAGCCGGACGATCAGCAAGAAAGAGCCTTTGACGACCAGTCCGGACAGCACGGCGCTGGCGGCGGCGGGCGCATTGGCGTGCGCCGGGGGCAGCCACAGATGCAGCGGGAAACAGAGCCGTCTTGGCCAGAAGTCCCGCCGTCATCAGCCCCGCTGCGAGCCAGACCGCCGGCAGCGGCGTGACGCGCTCGGACAGCAAGACGATGTCGAGCGTCCCATAGGCGCCATAGAGCAGCGCGGCGCCGAGCAGGTAGAACACCGAGCCGAACAGAGCGAACATCAGGTAGCGCAAGGCCGCGGCCAGAGTCTCCGGCTTGCCCGACAGGCAGACCAGCGGCACGGCGGCGAAGGTCAGCAGTTCCAGCGCGACATAGAGATTGAACAGGTCGCCGCCGATGAACAGGATGATCAGCGCCGCCCAGATCGCCTGAAGCAGGATCCAGAAGGCGAGCGGCGCCCGCGCTTCCTCCACCCCTTCGGGCGTCGAGAAAGTCGGCGCGCGCGTAAAAATCCGGCGGCGGCGATGATGAGCGCCGCCGCGACCAGCATGACTCCCGACAAGCCGTCGGCGCGCAGCGCGATGCCGAGCGGCGGCGGCCAGCCGGCGACGTTATAGACGACGGGCGCGCCGGAGCGCCAGACCAGAAAGGCGATGGCGAGGCGAGGACGAGGCCGACGGCAGTGAGCGCCAGCGCCACGCGTTCGGCGAAGCGCCCGCCGAGCGCGAAGGACAACAGGATGCCGGCGACCGGCAGCAGGATGGCGAGCACGAGCAGGGGCCCGCCCGAACGTCGGGTCAAGAGCCGGAGCGGTCCCGATCATTGTCCGGCCTCTTGCTCGACGGGACTTCGGCCGGAGGCTCGGCGTCGAGCAGTGACGTGCCCGGTTTCTTCGTGCAGCCGCAGGATCAGCGCCACGGCCAGCGCGCTGGCGGCGAAGGCGACGACAATGCCGGTGATGACCATCGCCTGCGGCACGGGATCGAAGGCGAAACCCCGCCGCCGCGCCCCGGCGCGCGACAATGCCGAACACCAGGAACACGCCGCTGCCGATCAGGTTGAAGGCGAGAATTTTGCGCAGGGGCTGCGGGTCGACGATCAGGCCATAAAGGCCGAGGCCGACCAGCGCGGCGCCGACCAGCCCGGCAAGCGTCGCCGCGCTCATGGTTCGGGCCTCCGGCGCGGCGGTCCCGCGACCAGCATCGGCAAGGTCGACCGCGATGGTCAGCAGCATGAAGGCCTCGATGAACAGGATGATCGGCTTGGCGAAACCGGCCGGATAGGCGAAGAAATCTTCCGGCCATGCGCAAGCCCGGCGAGGCCGGCGACGAGGAACACCGCCGGGACCCGCGATCAGCGCCAGCCGCAGCCAGCGCGCGTTGACGCGCGGCGGCTCGGTAACCCGCGCGATCATCACGATCATCCACATCGCCGCGAGAATGGCGCCGCCCTGAAAGGCGCCGCCGGGCTCATCCGCGCCGACCCAGAAAATGTGGACGCCGACGAGGATGCCGAGCGGCGACCAGGGTCTGGTCGAGAAACACCAGCGCGCCGTGCGGATCGGCGCGGCCCAGCGGCGCCGGGGCCCCGCCCCAGAACCGGTCGGGCGCGACCGACCAGACGCCGACCACCGCCAGCAGCAGCACGATCTTTTCCAGCATGGTGTCGAAGGAGCGATAGGCGATCAGCACGGCGGTGACCGGATTGCCGAGGCCGGTCGCGGCGAGCTTCGCGCCGCGCTTCCGGCGCCAGCGTCGGCGCCGGGTCGGGCAGCGTCAGCACGACGGCCGCCAGCGCCGCCGCCGCCAGAATCGCGAGCGCCGCCGCCGACAGGCGCAGCGACAGGCGCGGCGGCGCGGCGGCGCTCGGCCTTCCGGCGCCGTCGAGGCGCGCGCCCGCGGTGACCAGCAGCACGCCGGTGACGCCGCTGCCGATGGCCGCCTCGGTCAAGCGCCACGTCGGGCGCGAACAGCCGGACCCAGACGAGCGAAAGCAGCAGGCCATAGGCGACATAGCCGACCACCGCGCGCGAAAATCTCGCGCGCGGCGATGGTCCAGGCGGCGACCGCCAGAACCAGCAGCGCGAGGCCGATGTCGAGGGCTTGCAGCACGCTCATTCGTCGCCTCCCCGGCGGCGCAGGGCGCGCCCGATCAATTGCGCGCGTCGCGGCGCCGGACAGCAGCACCAGCGCCCAGATCGCCACGAGCTTCAGCGCGGCGAGCAGGCTTTCGACCCGCGGCAGCAGCCCCAGCACGACCAGGCCGAGGCCGAGATTGTCGGCCTTGGTCAGGGCGTGCAGACGGGTCAGCGAATCGGGAAAGCGCAGCAGTCCGACCGTGCCGGCGAAAAAGAAAAAGGCGCCGGCGCCGATCGGCGACGATGCTGAAAATGTCGAGCGCGACAGCTCATCTTCCGTCCCCCTCCTGCGCTTCCCGTCATCCGTCGCGGCGCCGTTGACGAAGGCCACCGAGGCGAAGGCCGCGAGCAGGGCGAGGCCCAGCGCGACATCATCGACGCCGGCGACGCGTGGTCGCCGAGGCGATCAGCAGCAGCGAGGCGATGCCTCCGGTGCCAAGCAATTGCACGGCCATCATCCGGTCGGCGTCGCCCGGTCCCCGCAGCACGCGAAACAGCCCGGCGGCGACGCTCAGCATGATGAAGCCAGCGGCCAGGAGCAGAAACTCATTCATCGCCTTGCGCCTTCATGAACAGGGTTTCCTGAGCCGCGAGATCGCGGGCGACCGGCTGCGAGACATCGAGGCAATGAAGGATCAGCGTGTCGCCGTCGATCCCGACGGGCAGCGAGCCGGGCGCGAGACTGGCCAGCGCGCAAAAGGCGTTGCGGGCGTTTCCCGGCGGCAGGCGCAAGCGCGTCGTGACGAATCCGGGGTTGATGTCGAGGTCGCGACTCAGGGCGCGCCGCGCCACGTCGAAACCGGCCAGCACCGAACCGCGCAAGAAATGCAGCACGAGGACGGCGAGGGCGCCGGGCTTGACCTGCGCGCCTGTCGGCGGCATCAGCGCGAGACTGGCCCAGGTGGCGGCGGCGGTCGTGGCCAGACCGACCGCGAGATCGGCCGCCTTCCAGCCGGAAATTGCCAGCCAGAAGCCGAAAAACAACGCGCCCCGCACGGTCGCCGCGCGGGCGCGGCTTGGCTTGTCGCCCGATTCGATCCCGCTCATCGCTGCTCCTTGCGCCGCTCTTTCCCTCAAACGCGCCAAAACAGGCGAGCGCCTTTTTACCGTCCGTTTCGTCGACATGGAAGAGCGCGAGCGTCGCGATCAGGGTCAATAAGGTCGGCGCTGCGTGATCAGGGCTTCGCTGTAGATCGCCGTCGTCGCCGCGCCGTCTTCGATCCTTTTGATCAGATAGGGATAAAAGGGATTTGACGACATGCGCAGCAGCGAATCCAGGCTGACAAGCAGCGTCCCACGCTCGCCGCGCGGGGCGATGGCCCCCAGATTGACGCCAAAGTCCTCCGCCGGATCAGGCTCCAGCCCATAAAGGGAATCCGTGATCGGGAAGGGCAGCGCGACATGGGACAGCGAAAAGACGCCGGGCGGAAAAGCCAATCCCAGGTTGCGTGAGCTTTCCTCGACCGCGCCGGCCTCCGTCACCCGCTCCACCACCTCGCTGCTGTTGTCATTGACGTTGGCGATGATCGTCGAGCGAAACGTGCGCGGCGGCGGCGGCAACAGCCGCGACAGCGCGGTTGACGAAGCCACGCGCAGCAACTGGCCGAATTTGGCGCTGCGGTTGAGATCAAACAGCACCAATTCGCTGCCATTGGCGGGAAGCCGGCCATAAAGCGAGGTGATGATCGCCCGCGTCGAAACGGTGAAGTCGATGACCGATTGGAAGGTCAGGATCGGCGCCAGAGCATCGAGCCGCTTCGCGTCGGCCAGCGTGCGCGATCTGCTGCTGCAGCGCCTGCGTCAGCAGATAGGACTGCCGCGCGCCATTGACCGGAAAGGAATTATATTTGAACGGATTGAATTCCGGCATGATCGACAGCCACGCCGCTTTGGCGAAGCGCGGCAGGACGGCGGGCAGAGCCGCCAGCCCGGCGAAACGGGCGAAGGTGGTAATTCCGACCATCGGCGAAATCAGCACGAGGCGGTCGGGCCGGGCGAGTTGCTTATCCTCGATGGCGTCGAGCGCATATTTGAGCGCCAGCGCGCCGCCGTTGGAAAAGCCGACGAGATGCAGTTGAGCGCCGGGGCCGGCGCGTCGCCGCGCTTCCCGGACGGCGAGCCGCGTTGCCGCCAGCCAATCCTGCCATTCGACATCGGTCAGGGCGGCGGGAACCGTGCCATGCGCCGGCAGCCGGATGGCGACCACCACAAAGCCGAGGTCGCGATAGGATCGGGCGATATGGCGCAAGCTATAGGGCGAATTGGTCAGCCCGTGCAGCAGGACCACGGCGCCGCGCGGTTCGCCTTGCGGCTCCAGTTCGTAGGAGCGGTTCCAGTCCTGCTTGAAATGCTCCGGATCGACGGGGCTGTCAGCGAAGTAGCGATTGAACGGAACTTGCTCGCTGACGTCGAGCTTGTCGCTGACCTCACGCCGCACATCGGCAAAAATACGGTCTTCGGTTTTCAGATAATCGGCCCAGCTGGCGCCGTCGAGGGCTTTGCCGTGGAGCTCGGACGGAACGTAGGTGTGCCAGAGTTCGAGCGGCGCGCGGCGCTGGGAATCATAAATACGCACGCCGAGGAGCGTGATTGCGACGACGCCAAGCACCAGCAATGTCCGGGCAATGATCTTCACCAATTTGTTGCGCAATCGTCGATCTCCCGGGCTCGCTGCGGAAGCATGAGTGTCAGCCTTTTTGCGTGATGGCAACAAGTCCAGGATCAGGACGTGTTGGCGACGTTAATTCCCAAACGTAGCCAGGTTCCGCTGCATGAAAACATTCGGGGTCGATCTGGTATTTCGCCAAGGCGTCGACCAGCGCGTCTCGCGGTTCGTCGCGTCCCTCATCACTGAGTGGAATGACGCCCCAATGAATGCCAATCGCATGGCGCGCTTCCAGATCCTTGAAAATCATCACGGCTTCTTCGGGATCGATGTGTTGGTCGGCCATGAACCAGCGGGGCGCAAAAGCGCCGATCGGGAGGAGCGCCACGCTGGGCTCTCCCACGCGCTGGCGGATCGCTTTGAACAGCGAGCCGTCGCCATAGCCGGTGTCGCCGGAGAAATAAACGAGGTCGCCGCCCGCTCGAATGGTGAAGCCGCTCCACAGCGCCATGCGACGGTCGAACAAATTTCGCGCCGACCAATGCTGCGCGGGAACGAGGGTAATCTCGATGTCATCGAGCATGTGACTGTCCCACCAGTCGCCGCTGACGATGCGCGCCGCCGGGATCGCGCGCCTGACGATGGTATCATTGCCGAGTGGCGTCACGATCAGCGGAGCGTCGCGTTCGACCAGGCGGGCAAGCGTGGCCATATCGAGATGGTCATAATGATTATGGCTGAGCAGAATGGCGTCGATCGGCGGCAGATCGTGGAAAGCAATGGCCGGGACACAAACGCGTTTGGGGCCCAGAATGGCAATTGGGCTGGCCTTCTCCGACCAAAACGGGTCCGTGATCAGATTGAGCCCGCGCATCTGGATCAGCACGGTGGCGTGACCCACCACTGTGATGCGCGTGGCCGCGCTCCGGCGTTCGGGCGTGACCCGGACGACAGGCGCTTGCGTGGGCCACAACCGTCGCCGAGACGTTCGTCGCCAACGCAAGAAATCCGAAAAACTCTTATCGCGCGTTTGCGGCGCCGTGTTGAAGAAGCGTCGTCCGTCGAAATGATCGCTGGGTGGACCGGAAGTGTATCGGTTGCGAGGCATGCGAGACCTTTGTGCGGAATTGGCCAACCGGGTGTCCAAGCTTACGCCGAAATGCGCCGGTCGAAAGTTTCAGCCTCGCGGTGGACGATTTTTCCCTCGCGCATGAGCCCAATCTGGGCCAAATACGCCACGGAGCCCAACACAACCTTATAGCTATTCCACAAGGGGAAAAGTGAGATCTTTAGCTTCGGGAATGAGCGCGATGAAGCGCGTAAGCAAAGAGCGTTTGGCCAAGCTGGTGGGCATCCGCGACCGATCGCTGGCCGGCCGTCCTCGCCAATAACGGCGAATGGGAACGGGTCAGTTCAATAAACGCATTGTTCGCCCAAACCGGGACTTTGAAAATCATGCAGGCCGGTCAAATTCGAACTCGCGATGCAGACCGGCGTCTGTCGAGGATTGGCTGGTGGTGCTCAAAATCACGATGGGCGCTTTCTTTTTCCCAGTCGGGTCCATGAGCAACCTCACATTTCGAGCGCCAATACGCTCGGATCGTCCACGACTGGGTGTAGAGTGCTGGCCTTTACATTGCAGCTTACGGACGCATTCGATGCGGCGAACGAAGGCCGCGCAGATCTCTGCCCGCAAAATTGTCCGATAAAGGCGAGGTTTTTTGACCCCTTCGGCACGAGATGCTTGTCGAGACAGGATTAACCCTGTGACGGTTAGACTAGAAAGGACGGCCGGTCGCACAGCGTCGCTACCGGCCGCGCCGACTTCCTGACTTTTCAATGGCAAGCTGGGGATTTATGCGCGGCGGCGCCGGTCTCCTTCAAGAACAGCGCCGCGAGTCCCCCGAGGATGATGACCGCGATCATCGAACCGCCGCCTTCGACAAAGTCCGGGAGTTGCAGGGCCGCGCCGCCGGCGAATTTCTGCAAGAGCCAGCCGAAGGCGGGCGCCCCGGCGGCGCTGAGCACGAAGACGAGGAAATTGATGGCGCCGGTCGCGCTGCCTTTGACCTCGTCCGGATTGGCCTCCTTGATGATCGAATAGGGAATCATCGCTGCTCCGGAGCCGAAGCCAAGCAGGAAGGCGAGCAGATAATGCGGTGCGCTGTTTGGCGGCAGGTAAAGAATGGCCGCCATCGAAAGCAGCATCAGCACTGCGCCGAAATAGAGCGCCGGTTTGCGCAGGCCGATGCGGTCAGCAACATAGCCGAGCACGGCGCGCCGATGACCCAGCCGAAGGGCACCATGGCGGCGCGGTCCACCGCCTCCGAGTAAGGCAGGCCCCAGCCCTCGCGCAGGAAGGAGACGCCAAGACCATACTGCCGGCCGTCGTCGGCAGGAACAAAAGGCCGGAGGACGATCCGCAGAGATAGGATTGCGGATTGGTCAACACGATTTTATAGGGCGCGAACATGCGTCCAGATCGAGGCCTTGAATGTTCGTCTCGCGTCGCAGCGTCAGGGTGAGAAGGCAGCGATGGCGGCGATCATGAAGCGTGACGATGCCGGCATAGATCCAGAACTGCTGCCAGGAGATCGGGCCATAGATCAGCGGCGCACGGCGAACTGGCCGGCGGAGCCGACCAGCATGCCGAGGCATTCCGTGATGCCCATCGCGGTGCCGAGATAGCGCCGGGGAAAGCCGTGGGCCGCCAGATAGACGGCGCCGGTGAAGGCGAACGCGGCGCCAGCGCCTTGGAGCAGGCGTCCAAAGCCGGGCAAGATCTGGTCGCCGAGGCCGAACAAGGCGATGCCGGCGGCGAAAATCGCCGTGCCGAAAGAGATCGGATATTTGGCGCCCCAGCGGTCGAGCGCCGCGCCCGCGATCAGAGCAAAGGTCGAATAAGTATAATAGTAGAGGCCGATCAGGGAGCTGAGGCCGAGCGTGTCCAGCGCGAACGCCGACTTTAATTCGGGCAGCATGACGCTCTGGCGCCGACCGCACGGCATATTGCAGGAAATAAAAGATGACGCAGAAAAACCATGCCACGATGAAAAGAAGTCCTGAAGCACCCCGTGAGCTGCGGTTGCGACTTCACGACTGTCGTCTGGGGTGCGATTGACATAGCGATCCTCCAGTTCGGATTTGGCCCCGAGGTTTTGTTGCGCGCCCGAAAAGGAAGGACGGCGTTGCGTGGCGGCGCGTCGCCGAAACGGCGGCGTCCTCTTCAGCGAATGACGGAGGCGTAGCCGGCCGTCAGGATGTCGCGATATTCGACCCGCATGAGCGCCGCAGCGTCGAAGTCGCGGCGATTGTCGGCGAGTCGGCCCCGAAAGGCGTCGAGCGACGCGAAGCCGCGTTGCTCCATCCAGTCGCGCAATCCCGTCACGAGAACCCCGATATGGTCCGGGCCGAATTTGACGAGCGCCGAGGCGGTCATGGCGACATCCGCGCCGACAAGCAGATATTTCGCCACCTCCTCGCCGCTCCACACGCCCGTGGTGGCGGCGATCGAGCCCTTGAAGCGCGGCGAAATGATAGAAATCCACATCAGCGGGACACGGATATCGTAGGGCGCGCTCAAATGGAGATTAACCAGTGGCGTCAGCGTCTTCAGATCGATGTCGGGCTCGTAGAAGCGGTCAACAGCACGAGCCCGTCCGCTCCCGCGCCGGCCAGTTTCGTCGCCAGATTGGCGGGTGAGCTGAAGAAGGGCGCGATTTTGACGGCGACGGGTATGCCGACCTTCTGTTTCACCGCGCGGACAATCGCCGCATAGCTTTCCTCGACCTCGCCGCCGGTCTCGGCGGAATCGGCGGGCACGCGATAAATATTCAGTTCAATGGCGCTCGCGCCCGCCTGCTGCAATTTCTGCGCGAAATCGACCCAGCCAGCGTCGGATTGGCCGTTGAGGCTGGCGATGATCGGAACGCCCGCCCGCTCCGACGCCTTGCGCAGGATTTCGAGCCGGCTCTCCAGAACGCCGCGATCCTGCTGCGTCGAGAAATATCCCGCCGCTTCGGGCTGGCTGTCCGCCCCTTGATCCGTCAGCGCGGCATGCCGCAATTCCTCTGCGACGATCTGCTCCTCGTAGATCGAGGCCATGACGATGGCCGCCGCGCCAGCGTCGGCGAGCCGCAACACGCCGTCGAGGTCGGCGGAAAGCGGGGATGGCGAGGCGACGACCGGATGCTTGAGGTCAAGGCCGAGATATTTCGTGCTCAAATCCATGGCGTCTCTCCACAATTGCGCGGCCGGGCTTTGCTCAGGCGGTTCAACTCCGGCAAGTCACTTGGGGGCG
>CAWFBN010000022.1:0-7122 GCA_963813955.1 uncultured Alphaproteobacteria bacterium
CAATGACGGGATTAAGCGGCGACCAATTCGGCCTTGGCGGTCGCAAAAGCCCAGTCGAGCCATTGCGTCAGGGCGGCGACATCGGCCGCTTCCACCGTGGCTCCGCACCACACGCGCAGGCCGGAGGCGCGTCGCGATAGGCGCCGATGTCGTAGCCGGCCTTTTCCTTCTCGACCAGCGCAGCCAGTTTTTTCGCGAAAGCCGCCTGCGCCTCGGCGGGCAGGGCGGTGATCGCCGGGTCGATGACCTTGAGGCAGACGGAGGTGTTGGAGCGGATGGCCTCGTCCTTGGCGAGGAAACCCGCCCAACCGCATCTGGCGACCCAGTCGGCCAATACCTTGGTGTTGGCGTCGGCGCGGGCGACGAGACCGTCGAGTGCAAGGTCTTCGCCCAGTTAGCGCGTCGATAAATCTTCGACGCAGAGCATGGACGGCGTGTTGATGGTTTCGCCTTCAAAAATGCCTTCGATCAGCTTGCCGCCCTTGGTCATGCGGAAAATCTTCGGCATGGGCCAGGTGGGGACATGAATTCCAGCCGCTCCACCGCGCGGGGCGACAGGATCAGCACGCCATGCGCGGCTTCGCCGCCGAGCGCCTTCTGCCAGGAGAAGGTGACGACATCGAGCTTTTGCCAGTCGAGCTTTTGCGCGAAGGCCGCCGAGGTGGCGTCGGCGATGGTCAAGCCTTTGCGGTCGGCGGGAATCCAGTCGCCATTCGGCACGCGCACGCCGGAGGTGGTGCCGTTCCAGGTGAAGATCACGTCATTGTCGAAATTGACCGAGGCCAGATCGACAATGTCGCCATAGCCGGATTTGAGGACCCGCGTGTCCTTGAGCTTCAGCTGCTTGACGATATCGGTGATCCAGCCCTCGCCAAAGCTTTCCCAGGCCAGCGCATCGACGCCGCGCGGGCCGAGCAACGACCACATCGCCATTTCCACCGCGCCGGTGTCGGAGGCGGGCACGATGCCGATGCGGTAATCGGCGGGAACCTGCAAAACGTCGCGGGTGAGGTCGATGGAGAGCTTTAGCTTCGCCTTGCCGATCTTGGCGCGATGCGAACGGCCGAGCGGCGCGTCCTTGAGGGCTTCGAGCGACCATCCGGGGCGCTTGGCGCAGGGACCGGAGGAAAAATTCGGGTTTTTCGGCAAAGTGTCGGGCTTGGCGGCAGGTTTCATCGTCATATCCATCCTCACAGATGAGCGCCTCGCGTTGGGGCGAGATGTCCCAGTGCGGCGATTACGCCTGTCAGGGAAGGCGGTCAAGCGAGACGATTTGTCGCGGGGCTCAGCTGACTGACATCATTGATGTAAATCATGGATGACATATTCAAGATGTGTCACAATCCATTTACAGTCGCGTTCGGGCTCACCCTTCGCGCAAACTCGCGGGCAAATTCTAGACTCTTCTCGAAAGCCGGCAACGGGCTACGGCCCAAACCAGACGCACAATCACCCGGTCGGATCTTGCCGATTCGGTTTTCCGGCGCATCGGTCTCTCGCGTCTCGAATCGGCGCAACTCGTCGAAGCGGTGATCGAAGAGATCGGCGATGCGATCTTGCGCGGAGAACACGTCAAACTCTCCAGCTTCGGAACGTTCCAGCACAGATCCAAGCGTGAGCGCATCGGCCGCAACCCGAAAACCGGCGTCGAGGCGACCATTACGCCGCGCAAGGTGCTCGTCTTCAAGGCCTCGCATATTATGCGCGCTCGGGTTAACGGCGAACAATCCGAAGACACATGAAGCTTCGGCGGATTTAGCTTGGCCCGCCTGTTCAAGCCCACCTGTTCAAGCGCGGTCAAAAATAACCTTTGCTTTTCTGCCTGTCGATACAACGCGCTGGCTGTAACGGAGCAGGCAGATCGAAATCACCATGACCAGGATCAGGCCGCCCAATACCGATAATTCAAGCAGGGATGAATTGAACAACCCTTGCGTCTCCGGCGTCCATTTGCCCGGTTGATAGATCTGGGACGACTCGAGCGTGATCACCAGCACGCGCCGGATCGACGCGATCAGTCCCACAATCAGAAAGGGTTCGCAGACCAGCTTTCCGGAGTGGAAAGAAACCCGCACGGTATGCAAAATCTCGACGACCATAAGGACGAACAGCAATCGGTCGATGGTGAGGACAAGCGATTCCGCGCTGAAGTGGTCCTGCACATCCCGCCACAGAGATGCCGCCGCGCTCCAGACCCCCAGCAATGCGGTGATGGCAAGTAGCAGGCCCAGCGCCATGTAAGTGAAGACTTCAACCTTCAGGAACAACCCGCTAGCCAGGCCGCTGATACGTGCGACATCCTGTTCCGCAATCTCGTCATCCATGCCAATCCTCACTTTTGCCCCTGTATTACAGGAGAACCCCAGCCGGTGCGGAGCCGTTTCGACACCTTCGACGATTTTCCGCTATGGCGCCGCCACGCCCGCCCATTCCGCTGCCGAAATGCCCGCCGCGCGGCCGGTACTGAGGCAGGCGGTCAATAGATAGCCGCCAGTCGGCGCCTCCCAATCCAGCATTTCCCCGGCAATGAACAGGCCAGGAAAATTTCTGGCCATCAGATTTTCGTCCAGCGCATCCCACAAAACGCCGCCGGCGGTGGAAATGGCGCGCGCCAGCCCCGCCACTCCCGTGACCTTCAGCGCAGCCGCCTTGATTCGCCCCGCCAAAGCGTCGGGCGTGTCCGGCAAGGGGCCGCTTTCATGCAACAGGGAAATGGCGAGCGGGCTCAATCCAGCGGTCTTTCGCAAAAAAGTGGACGTGCTCTGCTTTGCGCGCGGACGGGACAGCTTTTGCGCCAGATCGCTCAAGGCCAGATCGGGCCGCAGATCGACCGTGATTTCGGCCTTGTCTTCGCGTGCGCAGAAATCGCGGATCGCGCCCGACAGGGCATAGACCGCGCCGCCCTCCAGTCCGGCGCCGGTGATGACCGCCTCGCCATGCGCCGAAAAACCGCCAAAATGCAGCCGGATGTTCTTGAGCGGCTGGCCTTCGAATTTGCTGCGAAACAGCTCCGACCAGTCGATCAGCACGCCGCAATTGGCTGGACGCAAAGGGCTGGAGTCCACTCCTGCGGCCTTGAGCGGCGCGACCCAGCTTCCATCAGCGCCGAGGCGTGGCCATGAGGCTCCGCCAAGCGCCAGAACAAAAACGTCGGCCTCGACCTGGACCGGACCGCCGGGCGTCTCGAACACCGCCGCGCGGTCGGAAAAGCCGCGAAATTCATGGCGTGTCTGCATTTTCACGCCGAGACCGGCGAGGCGCCGCAGCCAGGCGCGCAGCAGCGGCGACGCTTTTAACGCCCGCGGGAAAACCCGCCCGCTGGTTCCGACAAATGTTTCTTGTTCGAGGCCAGCGCACCAGTCGCGCACCTCCTGTGGCCCGAAGGCGTCGAGGAAAGGCTTCAGTTTGTCCGCCGCCGCGCCATAGCGGGCCAAAAAAGTCGCCAAATCCTCGGAATGGGTGAGGTTCAAGCCGCCACGCCCGGCCATCAAAAGCTTGCGCGCCGGACTGGCCATGCGCTCGTAAATCGTGACCTTCAGGCCGGCTGCGGCGAGATGTTCGGCGGCCATCAAGCCGGCGGGGCCGCCCCCGATGACGGCCGCGTTTTTCGTGGTTTTTTCTATCATCCCCAGTCTTTACCTATTTTTGCCGCGCTGTGCTATCACGCGGCATGACTTTACAAATCCACATCGAGGTCGACGAGACCGCAATCGGCCAGAGGCTCGACCAATTCCTGAGCGCCCGGCCGGAAATCATCGCCGAAAATCTGTCGCGCACGCGCATCCAGAGCCTGATCGAGGCGGGAAACGTGCGGCTTGACGGCGCGTCCGCGCCTCAGGCCAAGACCAAACTGCGCGCTGGGCAAAAGATCGAACTCGATGTGCCGGAGGCCGCGCCGGCGCAACCGCTGGGCGAGGTCATCCCGCTCGACATCGTGTTCGAGGACGATTCGCTGGTGATTATCGACAAGCCCGCCGGGTTGGTCGTCCACCCCGGCGCCGGGCATGAGACCGGCACCTTGGTCAACGCCCTGATCGCCCATTGCGGCGACAGCCTGTCGGGCATCGGCGGCGTCAAGCGGCCGGGCATCGTGCATCGGCTCGACAAGGACACTTCGGGGCTGCTGGTCGTCGCCAAGACCGACAAGGCGCATCACGGCCTTTCAAGGCTGTTCGCCGACCACGGCCGCAAGCTCTCATTGACCCGCGAATATCTGGCGCTGGTCTGGGGCGAACCAGACCGGCAGGCGGGCGTCATCGACGCGCCTCTGGGCCGCCACAACATCCAGCGCGAAAAAATGGCTGTGGTGCCAGAAGAACGCGGACGCGAGGCGATCACTCACTGGCGGGTGCTGGAAAAATTCGGCGCCGACCGCGACAAGAAAGCGGTGGCCAGTCTGATCGCCTGCCAATTGGAGACCGGACGCACGCATCAGATTCGCGTGCATATGGCCCATAGCGGCCATCCATTGCTCGGAGACCGGGTGTATGGCGGCGGTTTCAAGACCAAGGCGCAACAATTGCCGGAAGCGGCGCAATTGGCGCTGAAGGCATTGAATCGCCAGGCGCTGCACGCCCGCGCTCTGGGCTTCGCGCATCCGGTGACACGCGAAGAGCTGATGTTCGAGAGCGAAGCGCCGGAAGATTTTTCCCGGCTGGTCGAGGCTTTGCGCGGCGGCTGAATTTCACGCCGCTGCGGCGACGGCCTCGCAAATGTCTTCGACAACCTGCTCGATCAGTTGTCGGTCATCGCCTTCCGCCATCACCCGGATGACCGGCTCGGTGCCAGATGGGCGGATAACCAGCCGCCCGTCATTGCCCAGCTTTTCCTTGGCCGCCGCGATGGCCTTGGAGACCTCCGGCTGCTCCAGCGGCTTGCCGCCCTTGAAGCGCACATTCTTCAGGATTTGCGGCAGGGGGTCGAAAGCGTGG
Source organism: uncultured Alphaproteobacteria bacterium (assembly GCA_963813955.1). GTDB lineage: Bacteria > Pseudomonadota > Alphaproteobacteria > Rhizobiales > Beijerinckiaceae > Rhodoblastus. The sequence continues at coordinate 4,932 of CAWFBN010000022.1, forward strand.
CAGACTTCGCTGACGGGTTTTCCGCGCCGCTTCACGACGGCCATCACCTGCATGGCGGCGACGAGTCCATCGCCGGTGGTGCAGTAATCGGACAGGATCACGTGGCCGGACTGCTCGCCGCCGACATTATAGCCATGCTGGCGCATGTGTTCGAGCACATAGCGGTCGCCGACGGGGGTGCGGGCGAGCGACAGGCCGATGCTGGCGAGATAGCGCTCCAGGCCGAGATTTGACATCACGGTGGCGACGATGCCGGGCTGCGACAGCCGTCCGTCCTGATTCCAGTCTTGCGCCACCACGGCCATGAGTTGGTCGCCATCGACCAGCCGTCCATGTTCGTCGACGATCACCACCCTGTCGGCGTCGCCGTCGAGCGCGATGCCGATATCGGCGCGCAGTTCCCTGACCTTTTGGGCGAGGGCGGCGGGCGAGGTCGAACCGACTTCGCGGTTGATGTTCATGCCGTCCGGCTCGACGCCGACGGAGAAAACTTCCGCGCCCAGCTCCCACAGGGCTTCGGGAGCGACCTTGTAGGCGGCGCCATTGGCGCAATCGATGACCACGCGCATGCCCTCGAAGGACATGTTGCGCGGCAGGGTATGCTTGGCGAATTCGACATAACGGGCGCGCACGTCATCGACGCGGCGGGCGCGGCCGAGCGCCGAGGATTTCGCCAGCTTCAGGGTGAGGTCGGACTCGATCAAGGCCTCGATCTGGCGTTCGACATCGTCGGTGAGCTTGAAGCCCTGGGGGCCGAAGAGTTTAATGCCATTATCCTCGAACAGATTGTGCGAGGCGGAAATCATCACGCCGAGATCGGCGCGCATGGAGCGGGTCAGCATGGCGACGGCGGGGGTCGGCATCGGGCCGAGCACAAGCACGTCCATGCCGACGGAAGTAAAGCCGGCGACCAGGGCGTTTTCGATCATATAGCCGGAAAGCCGGGTGTCCTTGCCGATCACCACCCGGTGACGGTACTCGCCGTTCTGGAAAATAAGACCAGCCGCCTGTCCGACTTTCATCGCCAGATCCGGCGTGATCACCTTATTCGCCAGACCGCGAATGCCGTCAGTGCCAAAAAATTTGCGGTTCATTTGAACGGGTTCTCCGGCGGAGGACAAGCAGTATACGCGCCTGTTCAACACGAATATAGCGGAATTCAGTCAAGTTCGTGTTCACTTTAGATGAACAAATTTAACGCGACGCCAAGCCGCGAAAGAACAAGGCGGCCGTGGCTACGGCCGCCTTGTTTCGTTGTTTGAACACGTGGTTTCAGGCTTGCGGCGCGGGCTTCAGGCCGGGATCGGCGTCGGGGCCGCTCCAGGTCGGCTTGCCGGCGGCGGGCACCGGCGAACGGCGCGGACTGGCCGGTGTATCGTCATCCGTCTGCCGCACCGGCTCGATGCCGTTCAACAGGCCGCGGATTTCGTCGCCGGTAAGGGTTTCGTATTCCAGCAGCCCCTTGGCGAGCGTCTCCAGCCCCGCGCGCTTTTCGGTGATGATGCGCCGCGCCTCGGCCTGGCCCATTTCCACCAGTCTCCGCACTTCGCTGTCGATTTTCTGCGAGGTGTTTTCGGAAATATTCTGCTGGCGGCCCATCGAATAGCCCAGGAAGACTTCTTCCTGGTTTTCGCCATACATGACGGTGCCGAGTTCGTCCGAGAAACCCCAGCGCGTCACCATGGCGCGGGCGAGTTTGGTCGCCTGCTCGATGTCGCTTTGCGCGCCGGAGGTGACCTTGTCCTTGCCGAAGATGATTTCCTCGGACACGCGGCCGCCCATCAGAATGGCGAGGCGCGAGGTCATCTGCTCATAGCTCATCGACAGCATGTCGCGTTCGGGCAATTGCATGACCATGCCGAGCGCGCGTCCGCGCGGGATGATCGTCGCCTTGTGGACGGGATCGGTGGCCGCGACGTTGAGCGCGACGAGCGCGTGGCCGCCCTCGTGATAGGCGGTGAGCATTTTTTCCTGCTCGGTCATGACCATGGTGCGGCGCTCGGCGCCCATCAGGATCTTGTCCTTGGCGTCCTCGAATTCGTCCTTGGTGACGACGCGCTTGCCGCGCCGCGCCGCCATCAGCGCTGCTTCGTTGACCAGATCTATCAGATCGGCGCCGGAAAATCCGGGCGTGCCGCGCGCCACGACCTTCAGGTCGACGTCCGGCGACAGCGGAACCTTGCGCGCATGA
>CAWFBN010000023.1:0-9877 GCA_963813955.1 uncultured Alphaproteobacteria bacterium
GCACACCTGGTTCGCATTTACCTGAGCACGCTTGACCTTTTCGGGCGCCTCCCTTATAGACGCCAGCCAATGAACCGTTTCCGCGGAATATCTATGCCCGGCGTCGTTTTTGCGTTCTGGCGAGCGGCGCGCAAAGACAAGATGGTTTCTCGAATTTCGGCCGCGAGGCCTTTTTTTTCCGGCGCAAGCCGGCGCGGGCTAATCGCCGGCGTGTTAGTCGAAAGGAAATCCTATGTCCCGCCGTTGCGCTTTGACCGGCAAGGCCGTCCAGTCAGGCAATCTCGTCAGCCATTCCAATCACAAGACCCGCACCCGGTTCCTGCCCAACCTGGTCAACGTCTCGCTGATCTCGGATTTGTTGCAGCGCTCGGTGCGCCTGCGCATCGCCGCCCCGCCCTGCGTTCGGTCGAGCATCGTGGCGGCCTCGACGCCTTTTTGCTCAAGGCGCGCGACGCCGAGCTTTCAATCGACGCCCTCAAGCTGAAGCGCGAAATCGTCAAGAAGCAGGCCGGCGCCGAACTGGCCGCCACCGCCTGATCGCAGCAAAAAATTTCGATTTTCGAGGCGGGCCGCAAAGCCCGCCTTTTTTCTTGTCTCAAAAGGTCAGAACGCCTTCGGCGCGCCCATCTTTTTCATGAGCGAGAGCCAGATTGGCCCGGCCTTGGCGACAAAGGCGCGTCGCAGGCCCGCGACATCGAACAGGGCGACGATCAGCAGATAAAAGCCCCCGCCGAGAGCGATCTCGGCGCACATAAGCACGGGGCCGGGCGGCAGCGCGCGCAAAGGCCAGGCCAGTCCCGCCATTCCAAGCGAGCCCGCAATGGTCAGCGCCAGATCGCGCAAGCGCGGCCATTGCGGCCGCGTGGTTTGCGCGAAACCGACCAGCGTGACGAAGCCGACCGCCATGGACAGGCTTTGCGCGAGGGCGATACCGGAGGCGTCCTCTCCGCGCGGCAGCACCAAACGAAGACGATATCGGCGACGCAGGCGGCCAGCGCCGCCACGACCATCGGTAGGGTTTTCCGCGCGATCTGGAAAACGGCGTTGACGGAAAACTGGCCGAGGCTGAACAGGAAAAGGCCCGGAAGCAGCAAGGTCAGGAAGCGCGCAAAGGGGCCGCGATAGGCCTCCGGCACGATCAGGACCTCGACCGAGGGCAGGACGATCCAGAGGCCGACACAGGCGGGCAGCATGATGGCGAAGACCATGGCCATGTTGCGGGCGATCTGCTCCCTGGCGTGGTCCGCGCCGTGAACGTCATGCGCCCGCACCGCGATCTGGAACAGCAGCACGTCGAGCGCCAAACCGATGGCCTGCACGGCGCGCAAGCCGAGATCATAGGCCAGCGCGAAATTGCCGGTTTCGGCAAAGCCATAGAATCGCGCGGCGAATTCGCGGTTGGCCAGCGGAATCAATTGATAGAGCACGATGGACGCGACAATGGGCAAGGCATAGCCGGCAAATTGACGGGCGAGCAGGCGATCAGCCATTTTCAGCGCGACGCCGGGGTCGATCAGGCGGCGGCGCCAGATCAGGAGCGAGCCGAACAGGCTGGCCATGCCGGCGATCAGCGTCACCCGGGCCGAGCCGGTCGCCCAGGCGCCGCCCGCCATCAGCGCAACCGCGAGCAGATTCTTGGTCCCGATCACGCGAAAAAAAGCCGGTCGTCGAAACGCGCCCGCACCAGCGCGGTCTGATAATCGAACAGCCCATTGGCGACCGAGGCGGCGAAAGCCAGCGCCACTAATTCGCGCGGCAGGGAAAATTCGGGACCGAGAAAGGCGATCGCCATCGCGACGGGGAAAAACAGCAGCATAAAACCGGCGAAGGCGGCGTCGAGCGTGGCGCGGACATGCTGCGCCTCACGACGGCTGCGTTCGGAATAGAAGCGCACGCCGCACTGGCGAATCCACTCGAAGGCGAGCGCCTGACCGAAGGTCATCACGGCGATGGACAGCGCGAATTTGCCATATTCGCTCGGGCCGAGATATTTGGCCACGATCAGTCCGACGATCAGGTTGAAGATCGTGTTGATGAGAAACGTCAGCATGACGCTCATCGAAGGCGTCCTCGCGCACTCCATGTGCCACTTCGCTCGCCGCTCCGCTCGAAAAGGCATTTTTCGCGCTCGTCATGCCCGCAATCCCTAGCCTTGTCGACAGGAAAGTCTTGTCGGCTTTTCGGCTCCGAAGCGTTTACCAAGTCTCGCGCCCCGCCTTGACAGTTTGGGGCCCCGCTCCTATCTACCCGTCAGCCTGTTAGCACTCCTCCCTCACGAGTGCTAACAGGCCCCTTTTCTCAGCCCCGGCCTTTTCGGCCGCGCCGGCTCAAACAACAGGACATTCTCCATGGCCTTTCGTCCCCTGCATGACCGCGTCGTCGTCAAGCGCCTAGAAGGCGAAGAAAAAACCAAGGGCGGCATCATCATTCCCGATACCGCCAAGGAAAAGCCCCAGGAAGGTGAAATCGTCGCCGTCGGCCCCGGCGCGCGCGACGAAGCCGGCAAGCTTGTTCCGCTCGATGTCAAGGCAGGCGACCGCGTCCTGTTCGGCAAGTGGTCCGGCACCGAAGTCAAGATTGACGGTCAGGACCTCCTGATCATGAAGGAATCCGACATTCTCGGCATCGTCGGCTGATTTCCTTCCCCAAAACTCTTTTTACCATTCCAGGAGCTAAAACATGGCTGCCAAAGACGTCCGTTTTTCCACCGACGCCCGTGACCGTTTGCTGCGCGGCGTTGAAATTCTCGCCAACGCCGTCAAGGTTACCCTCGGCCCCAAGGGCCGTAACGTGGTGATCGAAAAGTCCTTTGGCGCTCCGCGCATCACCAAGGACGGCGTGACCGTCGCCAAGGAAATCGAACTGGCTGACCGCTTCGAGAACCTCGGCGCCCAGCTGGTCCGCGAAGTCGCCTCCAAGCAGAACGACATCGCCGGCGACGGCACCACCACCGCCACCGTTCTCGCCGCTTCCATCGTCCGTGAAGGCGCCAAGGCTGTCGCCGCCGGCCTGAACCCGATGGATCTGAAGCGCGGCATCGATCTGGCTGTCGAAGCCATCGTCGCCGACCTCAAGAAGAATTCCAAGAAGGTCACCTCCAACGACGAAATCGCCCAGGTCGGCACGATTTCGGCCAATGGCGACACCTTCATCGGTCAGGAAATCGCCAAGGCGATGCAGAAGGTCGGCAATGAAGGCGTGATCACGGTGGAAGAGGCCAAGAGCCTCGAGACCGAGACCGACATCGTCGAAGGGATGCAGTTCGACCGCGGCTATCTCAGCCCCTATTTCGTGACCAATGCCGAGAAGATGATCGCGGAACTGGAAGATCCCTATATCCTTATCCACGAGAAGAAGCTCTCGACCCTGCAGCCGCTGCTGCCGGTGCTCGAAGCCGTAGTCCAGACCGGCAAGCCCTTGCTGATCATCGCGGAAGACGTCGAAGGCGAAGCCCTCGCCACCCTGGTCGTCAACAAGCTGCGCGGCGGCCTGAAGATCGCCGCCGTCAAGGCGCCGGGCTTTGGCGATCGCCGCAAGGCCATGCTGGAGGATATCGCCATCCTCACCGCCGGTCAGGTCGTGTCGGAAGACATCGGCATCAAGCTCGAAAACGTCACGCTTGAGATGCTCGGCCGCGCGAAAAAAGTGCGTCTCGACAAGGAGCACACCACCATTGTCGACGGCAATGGCGGCAAGCCCGAGATCGAGGCCCGCATCGCCCAGATCAAGGCGCAGGTCGAGGAAACCACCTCGGACTACGACCGTGAGAAGCTCCAGGAGCGTCTGGCCAAGCTGGCCGGCGGCGTCGCGATCATCCGCGTCGGCGGCGCGACCGAGGTCGAAGTGAAAGAAAAGAAGGACCGCGTCGAAGACGCCCTCAACGCCACCCGCGCGGCGGTCGAAGAAGGTGTGCTTCCCGGTGGTGGCGTCGCCCTGCTTCGCTCGATCAAGGCGCTCGACGGCGTCGTGGTCTCCAATGCCGACCAGAAGACCGGCGTGGACATCGTTCGCAAGGCCATCCAGACCCCCGCGCGCCAGATCGTCGACAACGCCGGCGCCGATGGCGCGGTTGTGGTTGGCAAGCTGATCGAGTCCAATGACTATAACTTCGGCTTCGACGCCCAGACCGGCGAATATGTCGATATGGTCAAGAAGGGCATCATCGATCCGACCAAGGTCGTTCGCACCGCCATTCAGGACGCTGCCTCGATCGCTGGCCTGATCGTCACCACCGAGGCAACGATCACCGAAGCGCCGAAGAAGGACGCTCCGATGTCCATGCCCCAGGGCGGCGGCATGGGCGGCATGGATTTCTGATCCAGCTTCGATCGAACAAATCAGAAAGGCCGCTGCAAGGCGGCCTTTTTTCGTTGCAAGCCTTATGCTGACGCTTTAGCGTTGCCGGTCATTCCGACTTTACGCAATCGTCACATGACATGACGCTCTGTTAGAGTGCTCCGTTGGCGCTTGCGGAAAGAGGACGCCGGAGGGCAAGATGGACCAAGGTCGACCCAATAAAAAGCCAGGCTTGGTCAAGGCTCCGCCATCGGTCGGCCCCGTCGGCAAGGTGCTTGACAAGTCCCTTGGCAAACTCTCCGCTTCAACGGTCAAGACCATAACGCGGGTCGAATTGCTCGACGCGGTTTATACGGCCTGTCCGTCATTGTCGCGTGCGCAGGCCCGCGATGTCTTCGAGATGACGCTTGAGGAAATCGTAGGCGCGCTGCTGCGTGGCAATTTGGTGAAGTTGCGTTCCTTCGGCGCCTTCAACGTGCGCTCGAAACGCGCACAAATCGGCCGCAATCCGCGCACCGGCGTCGAGGCGGCCATAAACGCGCGCCGTGTCTTGACCTTCAAGGCCTCGCCGAGCTTGATCGCCCGGGTGAATGGCCTGAACGCGCCAGAAGACAACAGCTGACTTTCCGCCTCCGCGCGGACTTTGCGCGGGAAAAAATCAGCGCAGCGTCGCGGCCTCGGCGACCTTCTGCTTGGCCGGTTTCGCCGCTTGCGGTTTTTCCGCTCCCGTCTTCATGGCGCTCGTTTTGGTCACGCTGGCTTTGGCGACGCTGGTCTTTTCCGCGACAGTCTTGACCTGCGGCTTGGCCTTCGCCTCAGTGGCTTTGGACAGGAGTTGCGCCGGTTTCGGCGCGACGCTGGCCGGGGCTTTGGCGGTTGCAACGCTCACGCCTGCCGGAGCTAAAGGAGCCGGAACTTCGGGCTTTGCGACTTCGGGCGCGCCCAAAGCGGCGGCGAATTTCTCGCTCGGCGCGACGGGCTGTAGCGCGGCGGCCTGAACCTGCGGGGGTTGGGCCTGAAGCTGAGCTCGGGCGAGGACCAGCGCGGCAGCGGTCGAGGCGCTGCGCGCCTTGGCGTTATAGCGCGCGTTGGGATCGTCGAGCGCCAGTTCCACCGGCGGCGCCAATGCGTCGGGACGGCTGACTTCCGCGATGCGGTGTGAGAAAGCGGGATGTTGCCCGCCGTCCTGATAGACCAGACGCACCGGGCGCTCGCCCTTGGCGACGAGGTCGGCCACCGCCGCGTCGTCGGCACGTTGCCGTTCAGCGGTCCTGGCCTCGATTTCCGGGTCGAATTTCAACGGCGGGCAGGCGGATTGCGCGTCCAGCGGTTGGCCATTGGCCGATTTGGCGTCGAACACGTAATGGCCGCCGCAAACGGCCACCGCGACATCGGCTTTGCGGGCCTCGAAATGATCGTGGCCTTTTTTCAGTTCCTTCCAGAAGGCCATGTTGGGATCCAGCCGGTATTTGGCGAGATTCTGGGCAGTCATGTGGAAGGGATAGGATTGCATCTGGATGGCGTGCTGGCCGCCAGCGAAGGATTCTCGCGCCAGGGCGTAGATCTCGGCGATCTGGGCGTCAGTCATCGAGAAACAGCCGGCCGACGAGCACACGCCATGCACCATCACAGCGCCGCCGGTCGCGCCATGCGCGCGGTCATAGGCGTTAGGATAACCCACGTTGAAGGAGAGGTAATAGGCCGAATTGGGGTTCATCATCGCCGGGGTGATCGAATAGAAGCCTTCCGGCGACTGACGGTCCCCCTCATGCGTCTTGGGGCCGAGCTGGCCCGACCAGCGGCAGATCGGGAAGGCTTTCAAAAGCTCGTAGCTTCCGTCCGGACGCATTTTCCAGACTTCGAACTCGGATTCCTTCTTGTAGGCGCGGATCAGCATGGGCGCTTGCGGCGATACGCCTTTTTCCTGCATCAGCGCCAGCATTTCGCGGGAGAGAGGCTGCGCGGCGCGGCTGTCATGCACTTCGTTGCAGCCGGCAAGCACGGTCAACAGGCCGAACGCCGCAGCCGCAAATCCCGCTTGGCGGGGAAGCTGGTGGGCGGCCAAATCGCCGGATTGAACAAGGCGGCTCATGAACTTATCCCATCGAGAGCAAAGGAGATCCCAAAACCATGCCGGAATCGGCGTGAATTTGGCTCGCCTTTCACGTGGTTTAGCGCCATTAAGCTTACACCTTCCTTACTGATGCAAAGAACGATCCTTCGCAAATGGTAAAGGAATTCTTAATCGAACGCAAAACTCCCGGTCATCGGCCGCTTGGCGGGCCGTAGAGCTTGCGCCCCATCGCCAGGAATTTCTCCTCGCGCGCCATCCGGACAGACTGCGGCGACAGGCCGATATAGCGGATAAGTGCGGCGTTCATTGCGTCGCCCGCAGAGCGAATGACCGCCTCCGGGTCGCGGTGGGCGCCGCCGACCGGTTCCGTCACGATGCCGTCGATGATGCCAAATTTGAGCAAATCCTGGGCGGTGATCTTCATGCTCGTCGCCGCGTCTTGCGCCCGTTGCGAATCCCGCCACAGGATCGAAGCCGAAGCTTCGGGCGAGGCGACGGTATAGATGGAATGCTCGAGCATCAGCACGGTGTTGCAGGCGGCGATCCCGAGCGCGCCGCCGGAGCCGCCCTCGCCGATCACCAGCGCGACATTGGGCGTCCCCAGCGCCAGCGCCGCCTCGGTGGCGCGGGCGATGGCCTCCGCCTGTCCGCGCTCCTCCGCCTCGACGCCAGGAAAGGCGCCGGCGGTGTCGATGAAGGAAAGAACGGGGAGACCGAAACGCTCCGCCAGTTCCATGACGCGGACCGCTTTGCGATAGCCTTCCGGCTTGACCATGCCAAAGTTATGCTTGAGCCTCGTGGCGGTGTCGGAACCTTTTTCCTGGCCGATGACCGCGACCGATTGGCCGCGAAAGCGCCCGAGGCCGCAAAGAATAGCCTCGTCCTCGCCGAATTTGCGGTCGCCGGCGAGCAGCGTGAAATCCTCGATCAATCCGGCTATGTAATCGAGGCAATGCGGACGCTGCGGATGCCTGGCGACCTGGGTCTTCTGCCAGGGCGTGAGACTGACGTAGAGCTCGGCCAGCGCCTTGTTGGCCTTGGCCTGCAATTTCGTCAGTTCCTCGCCGATCGGCGGCGAATCCTCGCGCTCCGACAAGAGTTGCAGGTCTTCGACCCGGGATTCCAGTTCGGCGACGGGCTTTTCGAAATCGAGATAGGAGACCATGATCCATTTCGGTTAGGTGCGGAGCGGGCGGGCGGAAACTGGCCATTTCGCACTGCGAAGTCAAGTCGCGCCTGGCCGATTTCCGGTCAGAGAGCGAAGGGCGGTCAAAGCTTGAGCCTTGATGAGGGCCTCGGCCTGCCCTAATTTTTCGGCATGGCGCAATTCGATCGTCGCGATCTTGCAGGGCCTGATCACGGAAGGGGCTGGCAGACCCGCCAATGCAAAGCCCTCTCCGAAGGAAATGTCGTCCGCCCGACGGGCAATTCTCCGCGCTGGTGATCATCATGACCCAAAGCACTTCGGCATTTTCGCCGAGATGACCAGCCGAGATGACCAGCGCGGGACGATGCTGTCGCGTGGAGCGGTCCGTGTAAGGAAAGGGGACACGGACGATGTCCCCTTGCTCAAAGTTTGGCATAGGCTTTGCGATCTGCATCGCAATCCCATTCGTGGAAAGCCCCAAAAGGATCTTCGGCGCTGTCCGTCCGAGCCTTGGTCAAAATGACTCGGCCGTTTTCGATGACATAGGCCAATTCATCGCCTTCCCGAACGCCGAGGGCCGCGCGCACCGGCTGCGAAATGGTCGTTTGCGCTTTGGCGGTCAGCTTGCTGGTAATCATGGCCCTCTCCAACTCGCAATGTAAGGAAATTCCTTCCCGTCGGCAAGGCGGTGATCAGAATTGCAAGACCTTGGCCTGTTTGACACCCGGCAAAGCGAGAATTTGCGCAAACACCGGCTCCGCGATTTCGCCGTCGATGCCGACGAGCGCGATGGCCGAACCGCCCTCGGCGTCGCGTCCCAGCGCGAAAGTGGCGATATTGACGCCGGCCTCGCCCAGCAAGCTGGCGAAACGGCCGATAAAGCCCGGCTTGTCCTCGTTCGACACATAGATCATCGAGGGCGAAAACTCGGCATCGGTCTTGATGCCCTTGATCTCGACGATGCGCGGCTTGCCGTCGGTGAACACCGCGCCGGAAACCGAACGGGTCGGCTTTGCGGTATCGACGGTGAGCATGATGAGGAATCATAATCGCCCTCGGCGGCCCGGGTCACTTCGTCGATGACGATGCCGCGCTCCTTGGCGACAAGGGCGCCGAAACGACATTCACATCCGCCAGCATCGGCCGCAGGAAACCGGCGACAGCCGCCGCGGTCAGGGCCTTGGTCTTCAGCGAGCCGACATGGCCTTCATAGGTGATGGTAGTTTTTTCACCCCGGCTTCGGTCAACTGGCCGGCGAAGGAGCCAAGTTTTTCCGCCAGCGCAATGAAAGGCTTCAGGCGTGGCGCCTCCTCAGCCGTAATGGAGGGGAAGTTCACCGGGTTGGAGATGCGCCGCGGGTAAGGTAATCGGCCATTTGCTCGGCGACCTGCAAGGCGACATTTTCCTGCGCCTCGTTGGTGGCGGCGCCGAGATGCGGCGTGCACACCACATTGGGATGACCGAACAGGGGATTGGCGACCGCCGGCTCTTCGACGAACACGTCGAAGGCGGCGCCGGCGACATGGCCGCTGTCGAGTGCGGCGCGCAGCGCGACCTCATCGACCAGCCCGCCGCGCGCGCAGTTGATGATGCGCACGCCTTTCTTGGTCTTGGCGATATTTTCCGCCGACAGGATATTTTTGGTCTCCGGCGGTCATCGGCGTATGCAAGGTGATAAAGTCGGCCCGCGCCAGAATTCGTCCAGTTCGACCTTTTCCATGCCCAGAACCCGCGCCCGTCCGACGACAGGAAGGGATCAAAGGCGATCACCCGCATTTTCACGCCCTCGGGCGCGGTCGGCGACCATCGCGCCGATATTGCCGCCGCCGATCATGCCCAGCGCCTTGCCGGTGATTTCCACGCCCATGAAACGGTTCTTTTCCCATTTGCCGGCCTGGGTCGAGGCATTGGCGGCGGGCAGTTCGCGCGCCAGGGCCAGCATCAGCGAAATGGCATGCTCGGCGGTGGTGATGGAGTTGCCGAAGGGCGTGTTCATCACGATCACGCCGTGCGGCGGTGGCGGCGGCGGGAATATCGACATTGTCAACACCAATGCCGGCGCGGGCCACAACTTTCAATTTCTTGGCGGCCTTGGATGACCTCTGCGTGTGATCTTGGTGGCTGGAGCGGATCGCCAGGCCGTCATAATGGCCGATGACCGCGGCGAGCTTGTCCTTGTCCTTGCCATGCCCGGCTGGAAGTCGACCTCGACGCCGCGCTCCTTGAAAATGGCGACGGCAGCGGGCGAAAGGGCGTCGGAAATGGGTATGCGGGGAGCCATGGCGACCTCAGGAAAAATCACGGTTTATCGGACGCCGTCATTGCGAGAAGCGAAGCGACGAAGCAATCCACGCCGGGGT
>CAWFBN010000024.1:0-9739 GCA_963813955.1 uncultured Alphaproteobacteria bacterium
AAGTCGAAAGGAAACCCTATGTCCCGCCGTTGCGCTTTGACCGGCAAGGCCGTGCAGTCAGGCAATCTCGTCAGCCATTCCAATCACAAGACCCGCACCCGGTTCCTGCCCAACCTGGTCAACGTCTCGCTGATCTCGGATTCGTTGCAGCGCTCGGTGCGTCTGCGCATCGCCGCCGCCGCCCTGCGTTCGGTCGAACATCGTGGCGGCCTCGACGCCTTTTTGCTCAAGGCGCGCGACGCCGAGCTTTCGATCGACGCCCTCAAGCTGAAGCGCGAAATCGTCAAGAAGCAGGCCGGCGCCGAACTGGCCGCCACCGCCTGATCGCAGCAAAAAATTTCGATTGTCGAAGGCGGGCCGCAAAGCCCGCCTTTTCTTCTTGGTCTCGAGAGGTCAGAACGCCTTCGGCGCGCCATTCTTCTTCGTGAGCGAGAGCCAGATCGGCCCGGCCTTGGCGACAAAGGCGCGGCGCAGGCCCGCGACATCGAACAGGGCGACGATCAGCAGATAAAAGCCCCCGCCGAGAGCGATCTGGGCGCACATAAGTCCGGGGCCGGGCGGCAGCGCGCGCAAAGGCCAGGCCAGCCCCGCCATTCCAAGCGAGCCCGCAATGGTCAGCGCCAGATCGCGCAAGCGCGGCCATTGCGGCCGCGTGGTCTGCGCGAAACCGACCAGCGTGACGAAGCCGACCGCCATGGACAGGCTTTGCGCGAGGGCGATGCCGGAGGCGTCCTCTCCGCGCGGCAGCACCAGCACGAAGACGATATCGGCGACGCAGGCGGCCAGCGCCGCCACGACCATCGGCAGGGTTTTCTGCGCGATCTGGAAAACGGCGTTGACGGAAAACTGGCCGAGGCTGAACAGGAACAGGCCCGGAAGCAGCAAGGTCAGGAAGCGCGCAAAGGGGCCGCGATAGGCCTCCGGCACGATCAGGACCTCGACCGAGGGCAGGACGATCCAGAGACCGACACAGGCGGGCAGCAGGATGGCGAAGACCATGGCCATGTTGCGGGCGATCTGCTCCCTGGCGTGGTCCGCGCCGTGAACGTCATGCGCCCGCACCGCGATCTGGAACAGCAGCACGTCGAGCGCCGAACCGATGGCCTGCACGGCGCGCAGGCCGAGATCATAGGCCAGCGCGAATCGGCCGGTTTCGGCAAAGCCGTAGAATCGCGCGGCGAATTCGCGGTTGGCCAGCGGAATCAGTTGATAGAGCACGATGGACGCGACGATGGGCAAGGCATAGCCGGCAAATTGCCGGGCGAGCAGGCGGTCAGCCATTTTCAGCGCGACGCCGGGGTCGATCAGGCGGCGGCGCCAGATCAGCAGCGAACCGAGCAGGCTGGCCATGCCGGCGATCAGCGTGACCTTGGCCGAGCCGGTCGCCCAGGCGCCGCCCGCCATCATCGCCACCGCAAGAAAAGATCTTCGTCCCGATCACGCGTAAAAAAAGCCCGTCGTCGAAACGCGCCCGCACCAGCGCGGTCTGGTAATCGAACAGCCCGTTGGCGACCGAGGCGGCGAAAGCCAGCGCCACAAATTCGCGCGGCAGCGAAAAATCGGGACCGAGAAAAGCGATCGCCAGCGCGATGGGGAAAAACAGCAGCACAAACCCGGCGAAGGCGGCGTCGAGCGTGGCGCGGACGTTTTGCGCCTCACGACGGCTGCGTTCGGAATAGAAGCGCACGCCGCACTGGCAAATCCACTCGAAGGCGAGCGCCTGGCCGAAGGTCATCACGGCGATGGACAGCGCGAATTTGCCATATTCGCTCGGGCCGAGATATTTGGCCACGATCAGTCCGACGATCAGGTTGAAGATCGTGTTGATGAGAAACGTCAGCATGACGCTCATCGAAGGCGTCCCGCTCGCGCCCCACTCCGCCCCCCCCTTTGCCACTTTCGCTCGCCGCTCCGCTCGAAAACGCCATTTTCGGGCTCGTCATGCCCGCAATCCCTCGCCTTGTCGACAAGAAAGTCCTGTCCGCTTTTCGGCTCCGAAGCGTTTACCAGTCTCGCGCCCCGCCTTGACAGTTTGGGGCCTCGCTCCTATCTACCCGTCAGCCTGTTAGCACTCCTCCCTCACGAGTGCTAACAGGCCCCTTTTCTCAGCCCCGGTCTTTCTGGCCGCGCCGGCTCAAATAACAGGACATTCTCCATGGCCTTTCGTCCCCTCCATGACCGCGTCGTCGTCAAGCGCCTTGAAGGCGAAGAGAAAACCAAGGGCGGCATCATCATTCCCGATACCGCCAAGGAAAAGCCCCAGGAAGGTGAAATCGTCGCCGTCGGCCCCGGCGCGCGCGACGAAGCCGGCAAGCTCGTTCCGCTCGATGTCAAGGCAGGCGACCGCGTGCTGTTCGGCAAGTGGTCCGGCACCGAAGTCAAGATCGACGGTCAGGACCTCCTGATCATGAAGGAATCCGACATTCTCGGCATCGTCGGCTGATTTCCTTCCCCAAAACCCCTTTTTATCGATCCAGGAGCTAAAACATGGCTGCCAAAGACGTCCGTTTTTCTACCGACGCCCGCGACCGTTTGCTGCGCGGCGTTGAAATTCTCGCCAACGCCGTCAAGGTCACATTGGGCCCCAAGGGCCGTAACGTCGTGATCGAAAAGTCCTTCGGCGCTCCGCGCATCACCAAGGACGGCGTGACCGTCGCCAAGGAAATCGAACTGGCTGACCGCTTCGAGAACCTCGGCGCCCAGCTGGTCCGCGAAGTCGCCTCCAAGCAAAACGACATCGCCGGCGACGGCACCACCACCGCCACCGTTCTCGCCGCTTCCATCGTCCGTGAAGGCGCCAAGGCTGTCGCCGCCGGCCTGAACCCGATGGATCTGAAGCGCGGCATCGATCTGGCTGTCGAAGCCATCGTCGCCGACCTCAAGAAAAACTCCAAGAAGGTCACGTCCAACGACGAAATCGCCCAGGTCGGCACGATTTCGGCCAATGGCGACACTTTCATCGGCCAGGAAATCGCCAAGGCGATGCAGAAGGTCGGCAATGAAGGCGTGATCACGGTGGAAGAGGCCAAGAGCCTCGAGACCGAGACCGACATCGTTGAAGGCATGCAGTTCGACCGCGGCTATCTCAGCCCCTATTTCGTGACCAATGCCGAGAAGATGATCGCGGAACTGGAAGACCCCTATATCCTCATCCACGAGAAGAAGCTCTCGACCTTGCAGCCGTTGCTGCCGGTGCTCGAAGCCGTGGTCCAGACCGGCAAGCCGTTGCTGATCATCGCTGAAGACGTCGAAGGCGAAGCTCTCGCCACCCTCGTCGTCAACAAGCTGCGTGGCGGCCTGAAGACGCCGCCGTCAAGGCGCCGGGCTTTGGCGACCGCCGCAAGGCCATGCTGGAGGATATCGCCATCCTCACCGCCGGCCAGGTCGTGTCGGAAGACATCGGCATCAAGCTCGAAAACGTCACCCTGGACATGCTCGGCCGCGCCAAAAAGGTGCGTCTCGACAAGGAGCACACCACCATTGTCGACGGCAATGGCGGCAAGCCCGAGATCGAAGCCCGCATCGCCCAGATCAAGGCGCAGGTCGAGGAAACCACCTCGGACTATGACCGTGAGAAGCTGCAGGAGCGTCTGGCCAAGCTGGCCGGCGGCGTCGCGATCATCCGCGTCGGCGGCGCGACCGAAGTCGAAGTGAAGGAAAAGAAGGACCGCGTCGAAGACGCCCTCAACGCCACCCGCGCGGCGGTCGAAGAAGGTGTGCTGCCCGGCGGCGGCGTCGCCCTGCTTCGCTCGATCAAGGCTCTCGCCGCAGTCGTGACCACCAATGCCGACCAGAAGACCGGCGTGGACATCGTCCGCAAGGCCATCCAGACCCCGGCGCGCCAGATCGTCGACAACGCCGGCGCCGATGGCGCGGTCGTGGTCGGCAAGCTGCTCGAGTCCGCTGACTATAACTACGGCTTCGACGCCCAGACCGGCGAATATGTCGACATGGTCAAGAAGGGCATTATCGATCCGACCAAGGTCGTGCGCACCGCCATTCAGGACGCCGCCTCGATCGCCGGCCTGATCGTCACCACCGAGGCGACCATCACCGAAGCGCCGAAGAAGGACGCTCCGATGGCCATGCCCCAGGGCGGCGGCATGGGCGGCATGGATTTCTGATCCAGCTGTTCGATCGACAAATCAGAAAGGCCGCTGCGAAGCGGCCTTTTTTCGTTGAAAGCCTTATGCTGACGCTTTAGCCTTGAGGTTTAGACCCAAGTCCTCTAACCACCAAAGTCAGGGCGCTGATCGGTCATTCCGACTTTAATGGCGCTCTGTTATAGTGTTCCGTTGGCGCTTGCGGTCAGAGGACGCGCCGGAGGGCAAGATGGACCAGGGTCGACCTAATAAAAAGCCAGGCTTGGTCAAGGGGGCGCCGTCAGCCGGCCTCGCCGTCAGGGCGCTTGACAAGTCCTTTGGCAAACCCTCCGCTCCACCGGTCAAGACCATAACGCGGGTCGAATTGCTCGACGCAGTTTATACGGCCTGTCCGTCACTGTCCGTGCGCAGGCCCGCGATATTTTCGAGATGACGCTTGAGGAGATCGTGGGCGCGCTGCTGCGCGACGATTCAGTAAAGCTGCGTTCCTTCGGCGCCTTCAACCTGCGCTCGAAACGCCCGAGAATTGGCCGCAATCCTCGCACCGGCGTCGAGGCGGCGATAACCGCGCGCCGTGTCGTGACCTTCAAGGCCTCGCCGAGCTTGATCGCCCGGGTGAATGGCCTGGACGCGCCAGACGACAACGGCTGACGTCCGACCTTCAAGTCATTGGGCGCGTCCGGGGTCAGCGCAGCGTCGCAGCCTCGGCGACTTTTTGCTTGACCGGTTTCGCCGCTTGCGGTCTTTCCGCTCCTGTCTTCATGACGCTCGTCTTGGTCACGCTGGCTTTGGCGACGCTGGTCTTTTCGGCGACGGTCTTGGCCGCGGCCTGGCCTTGGCCTCGACGGCCTTGGACGGGTTGCGCCGGCTTCGGCGCGGCGCTGGTCGGGGCCTTGACCGCGTCTGCAACGCTCGCGCCTGTCGGCGCCAAAGGACGCCGGAACTTCGGGCTTGGCGACTCCTGGCGGAGAACGCCCAAAGCGGCGGCGAATTTCTCGCTCGGCGCGACGGACTGCGGCGCGGCGGCCTGAACCTGCGGAGGTTGGGCCTGAAGCTGCGCCCGGGCGAGAACCAGCGCGGCGGCGGTCGAGGCGCTGCGCGCCTTGGCGTTATAGCGCGCGTTGGGATCGTCGAGCGCCAGTTCGACCGGCGGCGCCAATGCGTCGGGACGGCTGACTTCCGCGATGCGGTGTGAGAAAGCCGGATGTTGCGCCGCCGTCCTGATAGACGAGACGCACCGGGCGCTCGCCCTTGGCGACGAGGTCGGCGACCGCCGCGTCGTCGGCGCGTTGGCGTTCGGCGGCCCTGGCCTCGATTTCCGGGTCGAATTTCAGCGGCGGGCAGGCGGCTTGCGCGTCCAGCGGCTGGCCATTGGCCGATTTGGCGTCGAACACGTAATGGCCGCCGCAAACGGCCACCGCGACATCGGCTTTGCGCGCCTCGAAATGATCGTGGCCTTTTTTGAGCTCCTTCCAGAACGCCATATTGGGGTCGAGCCGGTATTTGGCGGGATTCTGGGCAGTCATGTGGAAGGGATAGGATTGCATCTGGATGGCGTGCTGGCCGCCAGCGAAGGATTCGCGCGCCAGAGCGTAGATCTCGGCGATCTGGGCGTCAGTCATCGAGAAACAGCCGGCCGACGAGCACACGCCATGCACCATCACAGCGCCGCCGGTCGCGCCATGCGCGCGGTCATAGGCGTTGGGATAGCCGATATTGAAGGAAAGGTAATAGGCCGAATTGGGGTTCATCATCGCCGGGGTGATCGAATAGAAGCCTTCCGGCGACTGGCGGTCCCCTTCATGCGTCTTGGGGCCAAGCTGGCCCGACCAGCGGCAGATCGGGAAGGCTTTTAACAGCTCGTAGCTTCCGTCCGGACGCATTTTCCAGACTTCGAACTCGGATTCCTTCTTGTATGCGCGGATCAGCATGGGCGCTTGCGGCGATACGCCCTTTTCCTGCATCAGCGCCAGCATTTCGCGGGAGAGAGGCTGCGCGGCGCGGCTGTCGTGCACTTCGTTGCAGCCGGCAAGCACGGTCAACAGGCCACACGCCGCAATCGCCAGTCCCGCTTGGCGGGCAAGGCCCCGCCGGGCGGGCAAACTGGGTTGCGCGGGCAAATCGCCGGATTGAACAAGGCGGCTCATGAACTTATCCCATCGAGAGCAAAGGAGATCTCAAAACCCTGCCGGAATCGGCGTGAATTTGGCTCGCCTTTCACGTGGTTTAGCGCCATTAAGCTTACACCTTCCTTACTGATGCGGAGAACGATCCTTCGCAAATGGTAAAGGAATTCTTAATCGAACGCAAAACGCCCGGTCATCGGCGGCCTGGCGGGCCGTCAGAGCTTGCGTCCCATCGCCAGGAATTTCTCCTCGCGCGCCATCCGGACAGACTGCGGCGACAGGCCGATATAGCGGATAAGTGCGGCGTTCATCGCGTCGCCCGCAGAGCGAATGACCGCCTCCGGGTCGCGGTGGGCGCCGCCGACCGGTTCCGTCACGATGCCGTCGATGATGCCGAATTTGAGCAAATCCTGAGCGGTGATCTTCATGCTCGTCGCCGCGTCCTGCGCGCGCTGCGAATCGCGCCACAGGATCGAAGCCGAAGCTTCGGGCGAGGCGACGGTATAGATGGAATGCTCGAGCATCAGCACGGTGTTGCAGGCGGCGATCCCGAGCGCGCCGCCGGAGCCGCCCTCGCCGATCACCAGCGCGACATTGGGCGTTCCCAGCGCCAGCGCCGCCTCGGTGGCGCGGGCGATGGCCTCCGCCTGGCCGCGCTCCTCGGCCTCGATGCCGGGAAAGGCGCCGGCGGTGTCGATGAAGGAGAGAACGGGAAGACCGAAACGCTCCGCCAGCTCCATGACGCGGACCGCCTTGCGATAGCCTTCCGGCTTGACCATGCCGAAATTATGCTTGAGCCTTGTGGCGGTGTCGGAGCCTTTTTCCTGGCCGATCACCGCGACCGACTGGCCGCGAAAGCGCCCGAGCCCGCAAAGAATGGCCTCGTCCTCGCCGAATTTGCGGTCGCCGGCGAGCAGCGTGAAATCCTCGATCAACTCGGCGATGTAATCGACGCAATGCGGGCGCTGCGGATGGCGGGCGACCTGGGTCTTCTGCCAGGGCGTGAGACTGACGTAGATCTCGGCCAGAGCCTTGTTGGCCTTGGCCTGCAATTTCGCCAGTTCCTCGCCGATCGGCGGCGAATCCTCGCGCTCCGACAAGGTGCGCAGGTCCTCGACCCGGGATTCCAGTTCGGCGACGGGCTTTTCGAAATCGAGATAGGAGACCATGGTCCATTTCGGTTAGGCGCGGCGCGGGCGGGCAAAAACTGGCCATTTCGCACTGCGAAGTCAAGTCGCGCTTGGCGGATTTCCCGTCAGAGCGCGAAGTGCGGCCAAAGCTTGGGTCTTGATGGCGGAATCGGCGCGACCCAGTTTTTCGGCATGGCGCGCTTCGATCGTCGCGATCTTGCAGGGCCGGATCACGGAGGGCCGCGGCAGGCCCGCCAAAAAAACTATCCCCAAAGGAAATATCGCCCGCCCAGCCTCGATTCTCCGCGCTGGTGATCATCATGACCCACAGCAGTTCGGCGTTTTCGCCGATTTGACCGGCGGATATGACCAGCGCGGGTCGATGCTGACGCGTGGGCCGATCCGTGTAAGGAAAAGGAACGCGGACGACGTCGCCTTGCCTAAAGTCCGGCATAGGCTTTGCGGTCGGCGTCGCTGTCCCACTCGTGGAAGGCCCGGAAAGGGTCTTCCGCGCTTTCCGCTCGCGCCTTGGTCAGGATAACGCGGCCGTCCTCTATGGCATAGGCGAGTTCGTCGCCTTCCCGAACGCCCAAGGCGACGCGAACGGGCTGAGGAATGGTTGTCTGAGCCTTGGCCGTGAGTTTGCTGGTGATCATCGCCCTCTCCTGGCAATGTAAGGAAATTCCTTGCTTCCAACAAGGGGGCCGGTCAGAATCTCAGCGCTTTGGCCTGTTTCACGCCCGGCAAAGCGGCAATTTGCGCGAACACCTTGTCCGCGACCTCGCCGTCAATGCCCACCAGCGCGATGGCCGAACCGCCCTCGGCGTCGCGTCCCAGCGCGAAAGTGGCGATATTGACGCCCGCCTCGCCAAGCAGGCTGGCGAAACGTCCGATAAAGCCCGGCTTATCCTCGTTCGACACATAGATCATCGAGGGCGAGAATTCGGCGTCGGTCTTGATGCCCTTGATCTCGACGATGCGCGGCTTGCCGTCGGTGAAGACCGCGCCGGAAACCGAACGGGTCATCTTTGTCGTCTCGACGGTGAGGGTAATCAGCGAATCGTAATCGCCCTCGGCGGCGCGGGTCACTTCGTCGATGACAATGCCGCGCTCCTTGGCGACCGAAGGCGCCGAAACGACATTCACATCCGCCAGCATCGGGCGCAGGAAACCCGCGATTGCCGCCGCCGTCAGCGCCTTGGTCTTCAGCGCGCCGACATGGCCTTCATAGGTGATGGTGAGTTTTTTCACCCCTGCCTCGGTCAACTGACCGGCGAAGGAGCCAAGTTTTTCGGCCAGCGCAATGAAAGGTTTTAGGCGCGGCGCTTCTTCGGCGGTGATCGAGGGGAAATTCACGGCGTTGGAGATGGCGCCGCGGGTAAGGTAGTCAGCCATTTGCTCGGCGACCTGCAAGGCGACATTTTCCTGCGCCTCGTTGGTGGCGGCGCCGAGATGGGGCGTGCACACCACATTGGGATGGCCGAACAGGGGATTGGCGACCGCCGGCTCCTCGACGAACACGTCGAAGGCGGCGCCGGCGACTTGGCCGCTGTCGAGTGCTGCGCGCAGTGTCGACCTCATCGACCAGCCCGCCGCGCGCGCAATTGATGACGCGCACGCCCTTCTTCGCCTTGGCGAGATTTTCCGCCGACAGGATATTTTTGGTCTGCGGCGGTCATCGGGGTATGAGGGTAATGAAATCGGCCCGCGCCAGAGATCGGCGAGCTCGACTTTTTCCACGCCGAGATTTAGCGCCCGTTCCGGCGACAGGAAGGGATCGAAGGCGATGACCCGCATTTCAGGCCCAGCGCCCGGTCGGCGACGATGGCGCCGATATTGCCGCAGCCGATAATGCCCAGCGTCTTGCCGGTGATTTCGCGCCCAGGAAACGCGCCTTCTCCCATTTGCCGGCGTGGGTGGAGGCGTCGGCCGCAGGAATTTCGCGTGCCAGGGAAAACATCATTGCGATGGCGTGTTCGGCGGTCGTGATGGCGTTGCCCAAGGGCGTGTTCATCACCATGATGCCGCGCGCCGTGGCGGCCGCAACATCGAATTGTCAACGCCAATGCCGGCGCGGCCGATGACCTTGAGCTTCTGGGCGCTTTCAGAATGGACGGCGTAACTTTGGTCGTCGAACGCAGGGCAAGGCCGTCAAAATCGCCGATGATGCGGCGAGCTTGTCCTTATCCGCCCAGCGCCGGCTGGAAATCGACTTCGACGCCGCGTTCCTTGAAAATGGCGACGGCGGCGGGCGAAAAGGGCGTCAGAAATGAGTACGCGGGGAGCCATGGCGACCTCAGGAAAAATCACGGTTTATCGGACGCCGTCATTGCGAGAAGCGAAGCGACGAAGCAATCCACGCCGGGGTGGATTGCTTCGC
>CAWFBN010000025.1:0-6999 GCA_963813955.1 uncultured Alphaproteobacteria bacterium
ACACTGATCCAGTTGTTTTGAGGAGACCCTGATTGTTCTAAGGTCTTTAACCATATTTCAGATTCTTTTTGCGTATTCTCTGACTGGGTTTCATCTGGTTTTGTCTCCAGGCCGAATCCACGCCTCTTGATAGCTTAATCCTAAAACTTCAGTTTCTGATCGAGGTCCTTCATGATATTTAGCGACTAAACATGAGTGAAACATAAGTCCATTCCCATTCGCGTCCGCAGTAGGTCCAAGTCCATAAGTGTGTCGATGAGAATTGAACAAGAGTTCTGAGCCATCTTGGATAAAAAGGACTAAATTCGTAGACCAACGAGCCTTATTCAACACTTCTTGATAATGAGATTGTTGAAGTGCTTGATGTGACACTTTTGGGTTATCAAAAAAACGGTAAGCTGCTTTGAGGCCTGCCCCCTCTCCAAAACGTTCCGGTAACGATCCTTCGGGGTTCATTGAACAGCATAACGCAATCCAAATCGCTCTTTTAACTAAACGAATATCACTCAAGTCCAGATTAGCAAATTGTTGTTGAACCCATTCAGGCTTCATAATGCGTGCTCCTTTTGTAGGGGTATAAAGGAGCAAACATTGCATTTTAACTATTTTTTTGGAAGATCTTTTAATAGGTATAAGAGCCGTACTGCACAATACCTACCTACCATTTGCTGCTTAGAAGGATAAGAGCTGCAGAAAGATTACCAGTCTAGCACACGTTCTCTTTTCGCGCTACTTACTTGCTCACCCAAAGTCCAATTTTCGCCGTTTTTTTGACTTTGTGGTTAAGGTTAAGGTTGCACACTTTGTGCAGATGCTGTGCCACTTTTTATCTTGCCTTCTAAGCCAATGCGACATGCGTTAAATTGACGTGCTGTTAGTCCAAATGTTTTTAGAAAAGAATTTTTACACAGCGTAATTGAACACCCTTTTGCCGATTGTGCAAATAAAAGACGCTCTACAGAACTCATAAGGCGAGCATATTTTTCTAAGATTTTTAGTTGCTCGTCGGATAATTCCATCCGTGTTTGGTAGGTGAATATCCTTTCATTCATTGTCAATCAATACCTTAGCTGCTTCAATGAGTTTCTTGTTTTTCTTACTTCGGCTACCATACAGTCTGGCAGAGAAAACAGTAATGATCTCTAAAACATCCTGTGCAAGTTCTTCTTCAAAAGAAACCTCGTCGCCTTTATTGATGAGAATGACTTCTATCTGTCTTGCTTCGCATAAGAGCAAAAATGAGCTCTGCTCCAAATCGAAGTAAACGATCTTTATGAGTTAAAACAAGTCTAGAGACTTTTCTCTCTAAAATCAAGTTGATTAAGCGTTTTTAATCCCTTTTTTTGATAGTTCATCCCTGAGCCTAGGTCTTGGATGACTTGGAAATTCCATCCTTGCCTTGTGCAATAGGCAGCAAGAACTTCTGCTTGTCTCTTTAAGTCTTCTTTCTGATCATGGCTGGAGACTCGTGCATAAGCTACAGTGAGGTCGTCTTCAACCTTTTTTGCTCCAATGAGCTGATCAAGACTATAATATCTGGTCTTTCCTTTGATCTTCTTGCGGGTATAAGATATCCTGTCTCTTCCCAACGACGAAGAGTTTGGATGCTAACACCTAATAATTTTGCGGCTTCGCCGATCTTGAGAAATCTACTCATATGAGTAGATAGTATCAGATTTGTATAGATTTCTGCAAGCTGTTACTAACCCTTGCGCCTGCCTCTATCAGCAATTGCACAATGTCAGGTCTATGGCAGTCCACTGCACGCGAGAGCAGCTCCACATCGTCCCCGTTTGCAGTATCTAGTCTGACGCCAGCAGCAATTAATCCATGGGCTGTCCCCAAATCACAACGCTTGAAGGCATTAAGAAGTTCTACCTCAGGAGGTTGAGCCATTCCGCACGATTGAGTATAGGGAACGGACGGTTGAGCAGGGATACTCACAATAGACATACGCACCTTTCTAATTATTAATTAGTATATTTGGTGTAATTATAACATATTGAAATAACTTACTGTTGCAACTATTTATTGAGATAATAATGTTGTACACACTTTGATTGATTCAATTTAACAGAGATGCAATATGCCGTACAGATATGGTGTTTTTGGTGTTATTACATTAATTTTTTAGTTTATTCCGTCTTCTAGCGTAATACCACAACTGAGAGCAACAAGCGCTCCTACAGCAACTACACACATACTGCCACCAACAACTATGGAAAAAATTCCTATTACCTTACTTACCACTGACATTGCAGCAGCTGTCATCACTATGCCTTGCATACACAAAATGCCCCCTCCTATTGCTACTGGAAGCATTTTTAAACGCATAAGATTGTTATTTGTTAGACGATTAGCGATTACTGGATTATCTAATAGACGATCCAATGCCATAGAAAAGTGCATGAAAACCTACTTTTTGTTTTTTTATGATCAATCAATTAACTTTAAATCTATTTCAAGAGTACCTTATAAAAAGGTTTAAGTCAATGCCTTTTGAATGACTGAAGGAACTATTATCTCGATTTTGCAAAATTTTTAGGGAAATGACTCGTTTTGAAGCAGCGAGGGTCATGAGTTTTCGCTGTTCCAAAACGAGTCGATTTCCCTAAAAATTTTGCAATCGAGTTAAGAGAAAAGGGGGTCTTATTTTTGAGACGTGAGAAGCATAAGAGGCTGATCGTTACCCACAAGTTTCACATCGGTACACACCGTCTTGTGATAGGTCAGGTTCCAACCTCTGTCGCCGCTTCGCGGCTCGATATGGGGGATTCCCTTTCCCCGGGTTACGGCCCCTGCGCGGACGCAGGGGCCTCACCCGGGGCTGAAGTTCTTTTGCCGCATCCTGTAACGTTCTTGCCGTCATAAGGGGTCCAGCCGCAGCGCGAGGCGATCCAATTATCGGTGATGGTCTGGCGGCGCTTGAGATCGACCACGGTCAGGTCGGCGTCATAGCCGACCGCGACGCGGCCCTTGCGCGCCAGCTGGAACAGCCGGGCCGGCCCGGCGCTGGTCAGATCGACGAAGCGCGCCAGGGTCAGCCGCCCGCCGCGACATGGTCGAGCATGATCGGCACCAGCGTCTGCACGCCGGTCATGCCGGACGGGCTGTCGGGATAGGCTTTGGCTTTCTCTTCCAGCGTATGCGGCGCATGGTCGGAGCCGAGCACGTCGACCACGCCCTGATCGAGACCGCGCCAGATTTTTTCGCGATGGCTTTTGTCCCTGACCGGAGGGTTCATCTGGATTTTCGTGCCGAGCCGCGCGTAATCGTCTGCGGACAGGGTCAGATGGTGCGGCGTCACTTCGACGCTGGCGATGTCCTTGTGCTGGCTCAGAAATTCGATCTCCTCTCCCGTCGAGACATGCAGCACGTGGATGCGGGCGCGCTCCTGCCGCGCGATGGCGATCAGGCGTTGGGTGCAGGTCAGGGCGGTCAGCGCGTCGCGCCACACCGGATGCGAGGCGGGGTCGCCCGCAACGCGCTCGCCCATGCGCTCGATGAGCCGATATTCGTCCTCGCTGTGGAAAGCGGGACGGCGGCGGGTCTGGCGCAGGATTTCCGCCACGCCCGCGTCGTCGGCCACCAGCAGCGACCCGGTGGACGAGCCCATGAAGACTTTTATGCCGGCGGCGCCCGGCAGACGCTCCAGTTCCGGAATATTTTTGGCGTTTTCATGCGTGCCGCCGACCCAGAAGGCGAAATCGCAATGCATCCGCCCGGTTCCCCTCGCAACCTTGTCGGCGAGAGCCTCCGGCGTGGTGGTCAGCGGATTGGTGTTGGGCATTTCGAACACGCCGGTCACGCCGCCGAGCACGGCGGCGCGCGAGCCGCTTTCGAGATCTTCCTTGTGGGTCGGGCCGGGTTCGCGGAAATGCACCTGGGTGTCGATCACGCCGGGCAGGATATGCAGGCCGCCGCAATCGACCACGATTCCGGCGCTGGCCTGCGACAGGTCGCCGATGGCGGCGATGGTCTCGCCGATGACGCCAATGTCGCGCGACCCTGAGCCGTCGTGATTGACCAGCACGCCGCCGCGCAGGATGAGATCGAAATTTTTCCGCGGCATGGCGTTCCCCGATATGTTTGACTCGTTTGCGGACCGATGCTTGCATGGATGAACAGAGATCGTTGCATTCGTGACATTATATGGAATCGACAGATATTTCGGAATGCGGGGAAAACAATGAAAGCGGCCCATTTATCCAATCGTGGCGTGGTTCGCGTCGGCGGCGCGGAGGCGCGCGGCTTCCTGCAAGGGCTGGTCACCGGCAATGTCGTGACGCTGGAGCCCGGCGAGGCCCGCTGGGCGGCGCTGCTGTCGCCGCAGGGCAAGATCCTGTTCGACTTCCTGATGACGGCGGAGCCCGACGCCGATCCTGCTCGACGTGACGCGGGACAAAATTCCCGATTTGCTCAAGCGCCTGACGATGTACCGGCTGCGCGCAAAAATCGAAATCGTCGGACGAAAGCGAAAAGCTCGGCGTGATCGCGCTGTTTGGCGGCCGCCCGGCGAGGGCGCGCGCGACAGCCGGCATCCCGACCTCGGGACGCGGCTGATTGCGCCTGCGGCCTCGATCGCCGCGCTGATGCTGACCTTTGGCGGCGACGCCGGACAGGAGGCCTATGACGCGCATCGCATCGCGCTGGGCGTCCCGGAAGGAGGGGTGGATTTTGCTTACGGCGACGCCTTTCCGCATGAGGCCGACATGGACCAGCTCAATGGCGTCGATTTCAAGAAGGGCTGTTTCGTCGGACAGGAAGTGGTGGCGCGGATGCAGTATCGCGGGTTGACCCGCAATCGCGTCATCAGGGTGCTGCTCGAAGGCGCTCCGGCCGCGCCCGGCGCCATCGTCATGGCCGGCGACATCAAGGTCGGCGTGATGGGATCGAGCGCCGGCGCGCAAGGGTTCGCCCTGCTGCGCCTCGACCGGGCGGAAGAGGCGGCGCAGGCCGGCACGGCGCTGGTCAGCGGCGAGACGCGGCTGCGGCTGCCCTGATCAGGCTTCTGCTTTTTCCTCGGTGAATTGGCGGAACGCCTGCCACGCATGGCTGGCGTACATGACCGAAGGGCCGGCGCCCATATAGATCGCCATGCCCAAAGTCTCCTGGATTTCGTCGGGCGTCGCGCCAAGTTTTGCTGCGGCCTTGGTATGGAAGGCGATGCAGTCGTCGCAGCGCGTCGCCACGCCAATCGCCAGCGCGATCAGCTCCTTGGTCTTGGGATCGAGCGCGCCGCCCTTGGTCGCGGTCTGGGCGAGGGCGGAAAAGGCCTTCATCGTGTCCGCCACGCCGGCGCCGGCGCGCAGGTCGCGCAATTGCGCCGAAAGCTTCTGGGTGGTCTGCGGCCAATCGGAAATCATTTGTCACCTCGCTCTTTTCGCGAACTGTATATGCGATGTAGCGAATATACAAGTCGGCCGGCGCGCTTGACACGATTGGCGAAAGGGCGGCGATTGGCTAAACCTGTAATTCATGATCCGACACAGACCGCCAGACGAATCGCTGTCGCGCATCCCGATGGCCTGCATCGCTGCCCCTGGCCGGGGCAGGACGCCGCCTATCTCGCCTATCACGACGAGGAATGGGGCGTTCCCAATGTGATTCGCGCGCCCTGTTCGAAAAGCTGCTGCTCGACGGCTTTCAGGCGGGCCTGTCGTGGATTTCCATCTTGCGCAAGCGTGAAAATTTCCGCGCCGCCTTCGACGGTTTCGATCCCGAAAAAATCGCCGCCTATGACGCCGCGAAAGTCGAAAGCCTGATGGCCGACGCGGGCATCATCCGCAATCGCGCCAAGATCACCGGCGCGGTTGTTTCCGCGCCGGCTTTACCTCGAAATTGAGGCGACGCAGGGCTTTTCCAGCTTAATCTGGGACTTCGTCGACGGGCGGCCGATCGTCAATCATTTCCGGGCGATGGGGGAGGTTCCGGCCGCCACGCCCTTGTCGGAAAAACTGTCCAGGGACCTGAAAAAGCGCGGCTTCAAATTCTGCGGCCCGACCATCATCTACGCCTTCATGCAGGCCGTCGGCATGGTCAACGATCATCTCGTGGATTGCCACCGGCACACGGCCTGTCAGGCTTCTGACCGGGGCCGGCCATGAGAGTCTGAAAAAGCCGCCGCGCGCCTGGCAGCGCATGCTTTCGGGACGCAGACTCGATATTCTAAATCCCTCGCCGCTGGATGTGGAGATCGAGGATATCGCGCATGGACTGGCCCGCGTGGCGCGCTGGAACGGCCAGACGCGCGGGGGTGAGTTTTTCGGTGGCGCAGCATTCGGTTCTGGTCGCCGAAATTCTGGGGCTGCTCGATCCGGCCGCGCCGGCGCGCTGGCGCCTGTTCGCCTTGCTGCATGACGCGCCGGAATATGTCATCGGCGACATGATCTCGCCCTTCAAGGCGGCGCTGGGCGAAGTTTATCGCGAGGTCGAGGATCGGCTGGCCCGCGCCATCCTGCAACGTTTTTCGATCACGCCCGATCCCCTTTGGCCCTCGCCCGCATGACCAAGCGGGCCGATCGCATCTCGGCCTTTTTCGAGGCGACGCTTTACGCCGGATTCGACCAACACGAGGCCGAAACCCTGTTTGGCGCGCCGGAAATCGAGCTCCGGCGGGTGGAAATCTTTCTCGCGCCCATGCTCCGGAACAGGCGCAGGCGCTGTTCCTCGAAAAATTCCGAACCTATGAGAAAGGGCTTTAGATGACGCGAATTTAGTTTGCCCGCTCAGCAAGGTCCATGAGGTCGTCGCCGTCAGCGGCGCAGGCGCCTTGGTGTCGCTGCTCAGTCCCGGCCACCCGATGACGCGGCCCGAGGCCATTTCGCCCCAGCGTCATCTGGCGCTCGGCCTGTCCGATATCGTCGCGCCGCTTGACGGCCATGTGCTGGCGCAGCAGAGCCAGGTCGAAAGCCTGCTCGCCTTTTTCCACGAATGGGATCGCGCCCGTCCGCTGGTCATTCATTGCTACGCCGGGGTCAGCCGGTCGACGGCGGCGGG
>CAWFBN010000026.1:0-10270 GCA_963813955.1 uncultured Alphaproteobacteria bacterium
CAGCCCTTGAGCTTGGCATTGCACTGGCTGTAATAGCCGCCGCCCTTCTCGATCCATTTCAGGCCGCCGTTGCCGCCATTGGCCTTGTTGGCGTTATACTGGTCGACGCAGGTGTGCATGCGCGCCTTGCCGGGTTTTTCGCTGGCGTGGGCCGGCGAAATCGCGGTCGGGAAGATCGCGGCGCCGGTCGCGGCGGGGGCGGCGGGAGCGGCGGCGCAGCCGCGGGCGCGGCGGCCGGCGCGACGGGCTGGCGGAGCGGCGCGCAGCGGCGGGGCGGCCGGCGCGGCAGCGGGGGCGGCAGGCGCGTCGGCGGCGGGCGCGGTCTTCAGATCGGCGCGGCATTTCGACGAATATTGCAGATAGGTCAGGCCGCCGGTCGTGCCGGCGGCCTTGGCCGCCTGCCATTTGTCGGCGCATTGCTTCATGGCCGATTCCTGGGCGCTGACGGAACCCAACCCGACGAGCGTTACGACGCCAGCAAGCAGGAGGGCGGAACGAATGGACATGGACGGCTCCCATTATGCCAGCGCCCGCAAAAGGCGGGGCTGGACCAAGACGAAGCTTCCATTTTTTTTGCGCCCGTCAATAGCAAGCTTGATCACGGCCACGTGAAAACACGAGGGGAAGCGAACTATTCTTAATCAAAACGACGTGAACCCCTGCTGAACGCCGCGCGCAAAAAAAAACCGGGGCAAAAAACCCCGGTTCTAAAGTTTCTTCGGTCGAGCTGTTCTTGTCAGCTGATCTTGGCGGAGACGATCTTGTCCGGGTCTTTTACCGGCTCGCCGCGCTTGATCTTGTCGACATTGTCCATGCCGGAATCACTTCGCCCCATACCGTATATTGCTTGTCGAGGAAGCCGGCGGGACCGAAGCAGATGAAAAATTGCGAATTGGCCGAATTCGGGGCTGGCGGCGCGCGCCATCGAGGCCGTGCCGCGCACATGCTTGGCGTTGTTGAACTCGGCCTTGAGATTGGGATATTTCGAGCCGCCGGTGCCGGTGCCATGCGGGCAGCCGGTCTGGGCCATGAAGCCGTCGATCACACGATGGAAGACGACGCCGTCATAAAAGCCTTCGCCGACCAGTTTCTTGATATGGGCGACATGGTTGGGCGCGAGATCGGGGCGCATGCGGATGACCACTTCGCCCTTGGTGGTTTCCAGCGTCAGGAGATTGCCTTCGTCGGACATGGTGTTTCCTTTTTTGAGATGACGCCGGAGGCTAGCGAGCGACGCCGCTTTCGAGGGCTTAAAAACTTAAACTTCGGACGCCAGTTTCATGCTGATGATCTTGTCGGGATTTGCCGGCGGTTCGCCGCGCTTGATCTTGTCCACGAATTCCATGCCGGAGACGACTTCGCCCAATACCGTATATTGCCCGTCGAGGAAGGGCGCCGGCGCGAAGCAGATGAAGAATTGCGAATTGGCCGAATTGGGCGACTGCGAACGCGCCATGCCCAGCGTGCCGCGCGCGAAGGGGGCTTTGGAAAATTCGGCCGGAAGGTTGGGCAGGTCGGAGCCGCCCATGCCGGTGCCGGTCGGGTCGCCGGTCTGGGCCATGAAGCCCTCGATCACGCGATGGAAGACGATGCCGTCGTAAAAGCCCTTTTTCGCCAGGGCCTTGATGCGCTCGACATGCTTGGGCGCCAGATCGGGACGCAGGCGGATAACCACGCGCCCGTCCTTGAGTTGCATATACAGCGTATTGGCAGGATCTTCCGCGGCGAGGGCGGGTTTGCCGGCCAGCAGCAGCGAGGCCGCGCCGAGGGACAGCGCCCTGGCCATCTGGCGGCGATCCAGCGTCAAATTCTTCTCAGTCATGAAAATTCCTCAGGATTTCGCCGCCGCCTTTGCGCGCAAGGCTTCCACGACCAGGGGGGGCGCGAAGGCGGAGACATCGCCGCCCATCAGGGCGATCTGCCGCACCAAAGTGGCGGTTATATGCCGCACCGCAAGGCCGGCGGGAAGAAAAACGGTCTGGACCTCCGGCGACATCACGCCATTCATCCCGGCCATCGACATTTCATAATCCAGATCCGTGCCATCGCGCAGTCCGCGCACGATCAGACCGCGCGCCGGTTTCCCGCGCCGCCTCGACCGCCAGCCCGTTGAAGGTGACGACCTCGAGTTCGCAATTCGCCTTGCCTGCATAGGGCGCGCAGACGTCTTCGATCATGTCCACGCGCTCCTGCGCCGTGAACAGAGGCGCCTTGCCGGGATGCACGCCAATGGCCACGACCAAGCCGGTCGCACAGCCACAGCGCGGCGCGGATCACATCGACATGACCGTTGGTGATGGGATCGAATGTTCCCGTATAGAGCGCGACGCGTTTCATGACGCATTGCTAGCGAAGACGGGCCTTTCGCGCAATGCCGCGCGGGTGAAAAGACGGTTGCGACTTTTGGCTGTAGCTAACGATCCCCTCGCCCTTCGAGGTGAGGTTTTGCACCCATGTCGTTGGCGGCCTGGTGCTAGCGGCGCTCTTTAGCGCAATTCCACAACTCATAAAATCAAAGGCGTTGATTCCGTAGCGTAAAAAGAGGAAATCCACTTAGCGTGGTTTTTAGTTATTGAGTAAACAAGTCCTGATTGTGCTGGATCTAAAAAACGATGTGGTTGATTTATAATAATTCTGTTTATTGCCAATGTATACGCTATCGGCCCCGTAACACGAAGGGTTGCTTTTTTACCGTACCCATCAAATCTCTCATCATAAGCTTGAATATTATTGATTACATCGTTGATGACACGCTCTAAAAATGGATGACCGGCTGTCGATATGATATGCCATTGCTAGAAATTCTCCACCAGGGATATGGGATAATTCTGGCCACATCCCCGAACGATGAAATCTCTCATCTTCAAATTGGTGGTCCCACTGGCACAAAACGTATTGGTCGTCTTCTTTAATAATGTGGCTTAACGGGGCGCTTGCTGTAGACTTGATATCCAGGTAGACGCCGCCGAGTTGGTAGATGCACAGATATCGCCATAAATCTGCTCGGGCAGCGCCATAGCGTGGGTTTATGCGTAAGTATAGCTTTAATATATCCCAACCGTAATATTCATATATAAAATCGTGCATATGCTTGTCAGTCCACAGAACGAAATTCCAATCTAAATTATCTTGCTTTAAATTGCAGTTGATATGATTTACCTCGCTTGGCAATTTTTCCGTCTTGTAAGTTTGGTGGACAGTTTTAGGGATATGAAATGCTCGCCGTTTGAAAGCGATAGAGTATTCATTTGTGTCCTTGCCGATCAAGGCTGCGGTCGGCACGGGCGTGAATATTTCCCAACTATTCATAACTCGTCGAACGCCAGTTGTCCCCTGCGGCATTGCACAGACAAAGCTCCTCATCTTTCTTTAGCGCAAATTTGCCACCACTACCGATGCTTACCGACGTGCCGACGTCGTGCAATTTTGTGTGTGCGGGTGCTGATGTTTATCCGTCCCTCTCGGTCAAAAACGAGGTTGGGCTCTGTGGTTGCGCGGGGGCCATGTACGAGTTTTCCGTCCGGTGAAACCGAAAGTATAGTGCCGTGGTAGGTCACGAAAACGAAAGAATTCATATTTTGTTAACCATGAGATTGAAAGCAAATCGCGAGCTATGATATACCACATCGAACGAGATGATTGCTCCGTTTTCACCGGGCCGCATCAAAATTAGCAGTTTTCCCCTCACCCCTTCCGTGTGAGATGCCCGTAGTGCCGTCTCGAACCATTGGCAGCCACACGAAACTTGATGAAGGCGCAAGACGAAACGTTGCGGCTAAGCCGCCTTCGGACGTCTTCGTCGGGGTGAGGGCGCCCTTCACCGCGACGAGCGCATCAGCCTCACATCCAGATCCCGCACCTTTTTCCGCAGCGTGTTGCGGTTGAGGCCGAGCAGTTCCGCCGCCTTGATCTGGTTGCCGCGCGTCGCCGCCAGCGCGATCGAGATCAGCGGATATTCGATCTCGCGCAGGATGCG
This sequence comes from uncultured Alphaproteobacteria bacterium, assembly GCA_963813955.1. Taxonomy (GTDB): domain Bacteria; phylum Pseudomonadota; class Alphaproteobacteria; order Rhizobiales; family Beijerinckiaceae; genus Rhodoblastus. Next base: position 3,977 of record CAWFBN010000026.1, read on the forward strand.
GTGATAAAGGCCGGGCGGCGGCAGGTTTTCGCCATGCGACTTGAACAGTTCGGCGAGATGCCGCTCGACCGAAATGGACAGGGATTCGTCGCTGTCGCGCGCCGTCGGCGCCGCAAGGTCGCCGAGTCCGCCGACCATCGGCGGATAGGCGCTGTCGCGTCCGGCTTCGAGGCCGAGTTCGCTGGCGACGATCTGCTCGGAAATGACTTCCTGCGGATAGAGCGCCGCCAGGCGCCGCACCAGGTTTTCCAGTTCGCGGATATTGCCCGGCCATTTATAGCGCTTCAGCCGTTCGAGGGCCGCCGGCTCCAGCGATTTGAGCGGCAAGCCTTCGTTGACCGCCTGGGCGAAGAAATGGCGGGCGAGATCGCCGACGTCTTCGGCGCGCTCGCGCAGAGGCGGCAGGCGCAACGGCACCACGTTGAGGCGGAAGAACAAATCCTCGCGGAACAGGCCCTGCTGAATCAGGATGCGCAGGTCCTTGTTGGTGGCGGCGACGATGCGGACATTGGTCTTGATCGGGGTGCGCCCGCCGACCGTGGTGTATTCGCCCTGCTGCAACACGCGCAACAGCCGGGTCTGGGCGTCCATCGGCATGTCGCCGATCTCGTCGAGAAACAGGGTGCCGCCCTCGGCCTGCTCGAAACGGCCGACCGACCGCTGGTTGGCGCCGGTGAAGGCGCCCTTCTCGTGGCCGAAAAGTTCGCTTTCGATCAGGTCGCGCGGAATGGCCGCGACATTGATCGGGATGAAGGGCCCTTTTTGCGCTTGCCGTAATCATGCAGGGCGCGGGCGACCAATTCCTTGCCGGTGCCGGATTCGCCGGTGATCATGACGGTCAGGTCCGACTGCATCAGCCGGGCCAGAGCGCGAAAATATCCTGCATGGCGGGCGAGCGGCCGACCAGCGGCATGGACTCCATGTCGTCGGGTTCGGGCGCGCGCAGCCGGTTCTTCGGCTCGCTCATGGCGCGGCCGACGATGGCCAGCAACTCCTTGAGGTCGAAGGGTTTGGGCAGATATTCGTAAGCGCCGCGCTCCGACGCTTTTATCGCGGTCATGAAGGTGTTTTGAGCGCTCATCACGATGACCGGCAGGTCCGGCCGCGCCTTTTTCACGCGCGGGAGCAGTTCGAAGGCGTTTTCGTCCGGCATGACCACGTCGGTGATCACCAGATCGCCCTCGCCCGCCTGAATCCAGCGCCAAAGCGTGGAGGCCGTGCCCGTCGTGCGCACCTCGTAGCCGGCTCTCGTCAGGGCCTGACCCACCACCGTGCGGATGGCCGCATCGTCATCCGCGACGAGTATATTGCCGCTGGGCATTCAGAAAACCTCCAAAATCACTTCGTTCCGCGAGCGCGGTCAATCAGGCCGCGCGATCTCCGCGGGAAAACACCGGCATGAGGATGCGGAACACCGTTTTGCGTGGATGCGATTCGCATTCGATGACTCCGCCGTGGTCGCCGACGATCTTGGCGACCAATGCAAGTCCGAGGCCAGAACCCGACGTTTTCGTGGTGACGAAGGGGTCGAACAGATGCGGCATCAAATCCTCGGGCACGCCGGGGCCATTGTCGCGCACGCAAAATTCCAGCGGCAGGCTGACGTGGGAGTGCCGCCCGGCGTCCTGATCCGCACGCCGGGCTTGAAGGCGGTGGTCAGCTCGATTTCGCCATCCACCGCATCGTCGCCAATCGCCTCGGCGGCGTTCTTCACCAGATTGAGGAAGACCTGCACCAGCTGGTCGCGATTGGCCAGCACAGGCGGCAGCGAGGGGTCGTAACTCTCGACAAAGCGGATGCCGCGCGCAAACCCCGCCTGGGCGATCCGGCGCACATGTTCGAGAACTTCGTGGATATTGACGGCGGTCGCGCTCCACCGGGCGGCCGTCGGAAAAAGCCTCCATCCTTTCAACCAGATGGACGATGCGGTCGGTCTCGTCGCAGATGAGCCGGCACAGCGCGCGATCCTCGTCGCCGACCGCCGTTTCCAGCAATTGCGCCGCGCCGCGAATGCCGGACAGCGGATTCTTGATCTCATGCGCCAGCATGGCGCCCATGGCCGAAAGCGAGCGCGCCGCGCCGCGATGGGTCAGTTGCCGGTCCATCTTGTCGGCGATAGTGCGTTCCTGCAGCATGATCACCACGCCGTCGCGCAGTTGGGCAAGGGCGCGATGTGAATATCGACGAAACGCTCGACGCCGATCTTCGGCGTTCCCAGATCGACGCGATATTCGTTGATCGGCGCGCGGCGCTGGCGCACCTGATCGATGGCCGAAACCAGCGGCGAGCCGAAAGGCAGCAGCTCCGTGAATTTGATGCGCCGCAAGGCATTGCGCGACATGGCGAAAAACAATTCCGCCGCCGGATTGGCGTCGCGGATCATGCCGTCGCCGCCAACCGACAGCAAAGGATGCGGCAAGGCGTTGAGCAATTGCGTCGCCGATGCCCGGCGTCGGCTCCATTCCGCGCCATTTGCTCGCGCATCGGCAGGCAGCCTTTCGCCTAATTTTTCAGCAATATCGCGCATCATGCCGCCTCCGCTTCAGGCGCCGTTTCATAAAGGCGGCCCAGCAGGCCAAGAACCTCGTCGGCATCTCGCTGCGCGACCAGGCTTCGCGCGACGCTCCGTCATCGACCGCCGCAACCGCTCGCGCCGCGACATCGGCATAGGCGGCAAGATGTTTGCGCGCATGGCGCAAGCCTTGCGCCGGCCCATAGATCGCCAGCAGGCGTCGCATAATGTTCGAGCGCGCGCGCGCGCCTTGCCGCGGCGATGGCGCGGCGCGTTCATAGCCCCTGCGCAGATAATACGCGATGTCGCCGACCAGCCAGGGCTGGCCCAAGCGCGGCGCGACCGATCATCACCGCCTGCGGCGCCGGAGTTCGTCGAGCATTTTCCGCGCGTCCTGCGGCGTGTGGCAATCGCCATTGGCCACCACGGGGATTTTCACCGCCTCGACGACCGGGCGGATCGCCGCCCAATCGGCGGCGCCCTTGTAGAACTGGCTGCGGGTGCGGCCATGCACCACGATCATCCGCGCGCCCTCGGCTTCGGCGCGGCGCGCCAGTTCCGGCGCGTTGAGCGAGTCATCGTCCCAGCCGAGCCGCATCTTGACGCTGACCGGAATCGTGACCGCCTGCGCACGGCGGCGATCAGCGTCGCGCGCATGATCGAGATCGCGCATCAGCGCCGAACCGGCGGCGCCGCCGACCACGCGTTTGGCCGGGACAGCCCATGTTGATGTCGATGAGGTCGGCGCCGGAATCTTCGGCGAGGCGCGCCGCTTCGGCCATGACTTCGGCCTCGCAGCCGGCGATCTGCACCGCATGCGGCGACACGCCGTCGCCTTGAGCGCGCAGCAGGCTTCGCGTCCGCCCTGGCCGAGCTCGTCGCTGGCGACCATTTCGGAAAAGGCCAGGGCGGCGCCAAAATCGCCGCGCCAGCCGGCCGCATGGCGAGATCGGTCACGCCAGCCATGGGCGCGAGAAAAGCCGCGCCGTCGACAACGAGACCGCCGATCCCAAATCCGCCAAATCGCGACTCGTCGTCGCACGGCTTCACCAGTCGCGTCCTTGCTTATTTGATGTGCAAAATCGCTCCATGCACTCATTTTAGACAGAAAATGACATGCTGCAATGCGAAAAGCGTCTAAAAATTGACCTTTCGGCGAATCCGGGCGACATGTTCGGCAGGCGCATGATCTGACGGAAACACGATCGCCCTGCATGTAAATTAGCTGATGGCGCACTCTTTCTGGTCGTCGCGGCGGGACGCGGCGCCTCGCGCCGGCCGCCGGCGGCCCCAAGCAATATCGCGAGTTGGCCGGGAGGGGAGGTGCTGGCCCGCACCCTCGAAGCTCTCTGCTGAGCGGCCGCGCCGGAAGCCCGCGCGCTGGTGGTCATTCACGCGCGACGATCTCGACCTTTATACAGACACCGCCATCGCGCCGCTGCCCGAAATTTTCCGCGCCCGCCTTGAAGGCGTCCGGTGTTCGGCGGCGAAACGCGGCAGGACAGCGTCTGCAACGGGCTTGAGGCGCTGGAGCGCAACACGGAGGCGTCCCTGACTCCATCTTCGAAGGCCTGCGCTGGCTCGATCTCGCTGGGATGAGCAGTACAAACAATCCGAGCGCCTCGCGCTGCATCGCCAGATGGCCGAGGCCATTTCCGAAGGGCATGGCTTACCGCGATTCACCCCGCCGCAGCGGCCGAAAGCGAGAAAATCCGGCGCGCATGGCACCTGGCTGTTCAACGCCGAGATGCGCGAACTCTCGCGCGAGGAGAGCGACCGCCGCGCCGCCGCCGGCGAGCCGTTCGCCCTGCGCTTCCGCGTGCCGCGCGATACGGCGACCAATCGCTTTACCGACGCCGTCTATGGCGAGCAGTCCAAAGCCACCGCCGATATCGAGGATTTCGCGCTGCTGCGCAGCGACGGCATGCCGACCTACCACATGGCGTCCTGCGCCGACGACGCGGATCTCCGCATCAGCCACATGATCCGCGGCCAGGATCACCTCACCAACACCTTCAAGCACGTTCTGATCTTCGAAGCCGCCGGGTCGCGCCGCCGCAGTTCGCGCACCTGCCGCTGCTGGTGGCGCCCGATGGCGCCAAGCTCTCCAAGCGCAAGCACGGGCCGGTGGTCAGCGTGACCACCTATCGCGACGCCGGATTTCTGCCGCACGCGTTCGTGAATTTCCTGTGCCTGCTGGGCTGGTCGCCCAAGGACGACCGCGAGTTGATGCCGCGCCAGGACTGATCGACGCCTTCACGCTCGAAGGCATCAACCGCCCAACGCCGTGGTGAACTTCACGGAAGACGACCCGTTCGATCCCAAGGCCGTCTGGCTGAACGCCGAGCATATTCGCGCGCTGCCGGTGGAGGAACTTCGGATTGCTGCTGCCCTTCGTGCGCAGGCGCGGATTTACGGTCGACCCGGCAAGATGGCGCGATCGCGCCGCTGATCCGGGGAGCGCATCGGCTGCTGCGCGACGTGCTGACGGTGGCCGATTTCTTCTTCGCCGCCGAACTGCCGCCTTACGACACAGCCGAGCTGATCCCACAAAAGGGCGACGCGGCCATGGCGCTGCGCGCGCTCGAAGCGCGCCGCGAGATCCTGGACAGCCGAGTTCTCTCACGACGGTCTGGAAGCCGCGCTGCGCGCGGCGCCGCGAACTAGGGATCAAAGCCGGCCAGATGTTCCAGCCCACCGCGTGGCGGTGTGCGGCCGCAAGAACGCGCCGCCCCTGTTCGGGACGCTGGAAGCGCTGGGCCGCGAGACCGCCTGGGCGCATCGACCGGGCCATCGAAAAGCTGAAACCATATGAACCCCTCCAATCTGACCGACCGCCCGACGCCGCCGCCCGCCCTCCAATTTCGTCCGCGACATCATCGTCGAGGATCTCAAAACCAACAAGTACGGCGGGCGGGTGCACACGCGCTTTCCTCCGGAGCCGAACGGCTATCTGCATATCGGCCACGCCAAGTCGATCTGCCTGAATTTCGGACTGGCGGCGGAGTTCGGCGGCAAGACCAACCTGCGCTTCGACGACACCAATCCCTGAAAGGAAGAGACCGAGTACGTCGATTCCATCATCGACAACGTCCGGTGGCTGGGCTTCGATTGGGAAGACCGCCTGTTCTACGCTTCCGATTATTTCGGCCAGCTCTACGAGTGGGCCGTCCAACTGATCAACGCCGGCAAGGCCTACGTCTGCGATCTGACGCGCCGACGAAGTGCGCCAGTACCGCGGCACGCTGACCGAACCGGGCAAGGAGAGCCCTTACCGCGACCGCTCCGTCGAAGAGAATCTCGATTTGTTCGGGCGCATGAAGGCCGGCGAGTTCCCGGATGGCGCGCGCACCCTGCGCGCCAAGATCGACATGGCGTCGCCCAATCTCAACCTGCGCGACCCGGTGATGTACCGCATCCTGCACGCCGAGCATCACCGCACCGGCGACAAATGGTGCATCTACCCGATGTACGATTACGCGCACGGCCAATCCGATTCCATCGAGCGCATCACGCATTCGATCTGCACGCTGGAGTTCGAGGATCACCGGCCGCTCTACGACTGGTACGTCGAAGCAGCTGGGATCTACCATCCGCAGCAGATCGAGTTCGACCGGCTGAACCTGACCTACACCCTGCTGAGCAAGCGCAAGTTACTGCAACTGGTGCAGGAGGAATACGTGAGCGGCTGGGACGATCCGCGCATGCCCACGCTTCGGGCATCCGCCGCCGCGGATACACGCCCGAAAGCGCTCCGCAATTTCTGCCGCTCCATAGGCGTC
>CAWFBN010000027.1:0-43118 GCA_963813955.1 uncultured Alphaproteobacteria bacterium
CAATTTAGAACGAGCGGCTGTCGCGAAGCCTTTTTCATTTCGCTGGCCGGGCGCGCAATATAAAGTCAAACCACACGGCCAGATCCGCTCGGTTTCGGGCGTAAAACTGCGAGGTCCCATGCTGGATGTCCATTCCTCCCTTGCCGACAAACGCGTCCGCGATTGCATGACCTCGCCGGTCGCCACCGTCGGCCCAGACGATTTCGTGCGCATGGCGGCGGAAGTGATGTTGCGGCTTCGTATCAGCGGCGCGCCGGTGGTGGATAAGGACGGCCATCCCCTTGGCGTGGTCAGCGAGAGCGATTTCCGCTTCAACGACATGGCGACCCGCCAAAAACAGCGCGAAGCCTTCGTCAAAATCCTTTCCGGCGGCCAGGAGATGGCGGCGGAATATCTCGACGTGCTTGAGCGCCAGTCAGAAACCGTCCAGCAGATCATGGCCAAGCCGGCGATCTGCGTCGATGAGGACGCGTCGATCGTCGAGGCCGCCGACTTGATGAACGCCAGGCGCATCAAGCGCCTGCTTGTCCTGCGCGGGGGCGTGGTCGTCGGCGTGGTCTCGCGCGCCGACCTGCTGCGTTTCTTCGCCCCGCAAAAACACGTGGCGTTGCCGGTGACGCCAGAGTTTTTCGAAACCGCGGTTCAAGAGGCCAAGAACGGCGGGCGAGCGGCCAGGCGAGCGGCCAAGCCGGCCGTCGTCGAACCGGGCGTGACGGCGGCGGAACTGCAAAATCTGGTCGCCGAATTCGAGCGCAACAAGGCTCGCATGCATACGGATGCGGGGAAGCAGGCAGGGGAAACACGGAAGGAGCAGGTCAAACTGCTGCTGAAAACCCCCTACACCGATCACGAGCTGGCGCATCTGATGACGCAGTCGCGCGAAGCCGCCCGGCGCGGCGAGGCCAGCGTTCCGGCCCTGGTTTTTCCCGCCGCCCTGTGCACCGACGGCGGCCGGGCGATCAACCTTCCCGATCCCGACTGGCCGGCGACCCTTCAGGGCAAGGCCGCGGATTTTTTCCTGCGCTGGGACCGGCAATTGCGTCCGCTTGGCTTCAAGCTTTCGGCGCGCATCGTCAGTTTTCCGGACGGCTTTCCGGGCGACGCCGAACTGGCGCTGTTCTGGGGGCGATGAGGGCGTTTAATCGCCGCGCGGGGGATTTTCCGGCAAATTCCTGAACATCCATAACGCGGAAAGCCAGCAGGTCAGGGCGAGCAGGGCGAAGACGCCGGCCAGATCGAGGCCCAACCCCTGCACGAGAGCGACGGCGAGCGTGCCCGTCACCATGAAGGCGGCGTTGAGCACATTGATCGCCGCCACGACGCGCGCCCTTTTGTCCACTGGCGCCCAGGCCTGCGCCGCTGAAAAGCTCGGCACGGCCAGCACGCCGCCAGCGGCGGCCATCACCGCCAAATCCGCGCCGACGCGCCAGACGAGGAAGGACTCCCAGAACGAAGGCGGCGGCGCGGAGCCATGAAGCGCCCAGGCGAGATCGGCGGCGCTCAAGCCGATAACGAAAGCCGCGATGGGGGTCGGCGCCAGCTTGATGCCGTCGCGGCAAAGATATGAGCCGAGGCCGGAGCCGCAGGCGACCGCCACCGCGAACAGCGCCAGAAACAGGCTGACCGCCATCTCGTCGCCGCCGAGTTGCAGTTTGATGGTCGGCGGCAGCAGCGACAGCGCGATGATGCCGAACATCCAGAACAGACTGACCATCACTCCCGCGCGAAAAAGTTTTGAATCGGCTCGCAGATCGGCCAGCAGATGTCTGGTTGAACGGAAAATATTGGCGTCGAGGACGAGCTTTGGCGCGGCTTCGCCGGTTTTGGGAATGAGAAGGCTCGCGCCATAGGAAAGAAGGGAAATGACGATCATCGCGCTGGCAAAGCGCGCCGGATCGCCGCCGTGACGCATGACAAGGGCGCCAGCCAATGTTCCGATCAGGATGGCCACAAACGTCGCGCCCTCGACCAGCGCATTGGCCGCCGGCAATTCATGCCGGTGCAGATGATCGGGAAGAATGCCGTATTTGATCGGGCCGAACAGCGCGGAGACCGTCCCGAACAGGACAAGCGCGACGAACAGCAGGGGAACCGATTGCAGGGCGAAACCGGCGACGGCAAGCGCCGCGGCGGAAAGCTCCGCGAGCTTCAGCCTTTGTGCGACCAAAGCTTTGTCATAGCGGTCGGCCATTTCGCCGCCGAGCCCCGACAGCAGGAAAAACGGCAGGATGAACAGGCCGCCAGCGAGCGTGATCAGCGATTGCGCATGACCCGGCGGAAGTTTGAACATGATCAGGAAGATCAGCGCGTTCTTCAGGAAATTATCGTTGAAGGCGGAAAGAAACTGCGTCCAGAACAGGGGCGCGAAACGTCTTTGGGTCAAAAGGCCAAGCATCACGGTCTCCGGAGGCGCCGCATGTTAGCGCCTTATCCGAAGAAATGAAGCGCGCGACCATGAAACCCCATTGCGCCCACCCGGCGGTCGCGCTCATTATCCGGCCACAAAGCAAATCCGGCGACCAAGCTGGAGTTGAGGAAAAGGGAGCGGCCGCGCTATGGAGTTCGATAACAACCTATGCCTCCGTGCCCGCGGAAAAAAAGCCATTCTATCATCTGCTTTATGTGCAGGTTCTCATCGCCATCACGCTTGGCGTCGCCGTCGGATTGCTGTTTCCCGATTTCGCCACCACGCCTGGCGTCAAGGCGCTCGGCGACGGTTTTATAAAGCTGATCAAGATGATGATCGCCCCGATCATCTTCTGCACCGTCGTGTCCGGCATCGCGCATGTCCAGGACGCGGCCAAGGTCGGACGCGTCGGCGTCAAGGCCCTGATCTATTTCGAGGTCGTCTCCACTTTCGCGCTGGTGATCGGTCTGGTCATCGGCAATGTGCTCCAGCCGGGCGCGGGCTTTTCGGGCACGCCCGACGCCGCCGCCGTCGCCAAATTTGTCGGCGAGGACAAACAGCACAGCACCGTCGATTTCCTGCTCGGGGTCATTCCGGATTTGGTGGTCGGCGCCTTCGCCAAGGGCGACATCCTGCAGGTCTTGATGTTCTCCATCCTGATGGGTTTCGCCATGATGGCGATGGGCGAGCGCGCCGCTAACCTGCGCAGGTTCATCGACGAGGTCGCCCACGCGGTGTTTGGCGTGATCGGCATCATCATGCGGGCCGCGCCCTTGGGCGCTTTTGGCGCGATGGCCTATACGGTTGGCAAATATGGCGCGAGCGTGCTTGGCAGCCTGTTAGGGCTGGTGGCCACCTTTTATCTGGCTTCGGCGATCTTCATCGTGGTCGTGCTCGGCCTGATCGCCCGCGCGGTCGGCTTCAACATTTTCCGGTTTTTGGCCTATATCAAGGATGAGTTGCTGATCGTGCTCGGCACGTCGTCGTCGGAAAGTGCGCTGCCACAACTGATGGCCAAGCTGGAAAAGCTCGGGTGTTCGCGCTCGGTGGTCGGGCTTGTGGTGCCGACCGGCTATTCCTTCAATCTCGACGGCACCAATATCTACATGACTCTGGCGACCCTGTTCATCGCCCAGGCCTTGCACATTCCGCTCAGTCTCCAGCAACAACTCGTCATTCTCGGCGTCGCCATGCTGACGTCCAAGGGCGCCTCGGGCATTACGGGCGCGGGCTTCATTACGTTGGCCGCGACTCTCGCCGCCGTCGATCCGCGCCTTGTCCCGGGCATGGCCGTGGTGTTCAGCGTCGACAAGTTCATGAGCGAAAACCGCGCCCTCACCAATATCATCGGCAATGGCGTGGCGACCGTCGTCGTGTCGGCCTGGGAAGGGGAGCTGGATCGCGACAAGCTCAAAGCCGTGTTGGAAGGCCCCTCCGACTCGGAGGACGTGCTGCAAGAGGCGTCGGTGGATACCGCCGACTGATTTGCGCAGCTTCTGAAACAATCGGCTGTTGTCCAACGTATGCACCATGAACCCTTCATGGAGATCGCCATGCGCAGTCGTCGTTTGTTTCTCGGGCTTCTCGGTCTATCGGTCCTGAGTCTGCCGGTCTTGACCGCCAGTGGCGCGCGCGCCTTTGAAATCCAGCCTTACACCGCGGCGGCCGCGCAAAGCGCGATCAACTCGGGCAAGCCGGTGGTGCTGGAGACCTATGCTTCGTGGTGCCCGGTCTGCCTGATGCAGGCGTCCAGTATCGAAGCGATCAAGAACCAGCCGGATTACAAGCATATTTCGTTTTTTCGCATCGATTACGATGCGCAAAAGGATGTGGCGAACAAGCTGAACGCCCCGCGTTCGACCTTGATCGCCTATCGCGGCGGCAAGGAAGTCGCGCGCGAATCCTGGGGCCCGACCGAGCAGGACGTCACCAAGATTTTGATGAAGGCGGCGCAGTGATTTCGGTCTGGACCCTGCCTTTGTCGTTTTTTGCCGGGGTGATGACGATCCTGAGCCCCTGCGTCCTGCCGCTGGTCCCGGTGGTGGTGGCGGGGGCGCGGGCGGAAAATCCGCGCGGTCCTCTGGCTCTGGCGGCCGGAATGGCGGTGACGTTCGGCGTGGTCGGCGGCTTTCTGGCGTCGCTGGGGGTCGATTTCGGCGATTCAGGCGCGTTGCGGCTTGTTGCCGCCGTGCTGATCCTGCTCATCGGCCTCGCCCTGTTGTTCCCGGCTGTGGCCCATCGGCTGGAGACAGGGCTGGCGCCGTTGCAAAAATGGGCCGATGCGCTGCAAACCCGATTGCCGCATTCCGGCCTGCTCGGGCAGGCGGGGGCGGGCGCTCTGCTCGCGCTGGTCTGGGCGCCCTGCGCCGGACCGACGCTGGCGGCGGCCTTCGTGCTCGCCGCCAAGGGCGGAAGTCTGCCCTTCGCCATTCTGTCGATGAGCATTTTCGCCTTGGGCGCGGCGGGGGCCTTGCTGGGTCTGGGCTATGGTCTGGGCCGCATGACCGGCGGCGCACGTCGCGCCGCGCTGGCGACAGGCGCCGGCGCGAGGTTTCTGCTGGGCGGCGCCTTTGCCGCTGGTGGGTCTGTTGATCCTGACCGGCGGCGATCATTGGCTGGAAACGCTGGCTCTGGCGCATATGCCCGAATGGCTGACCCGCGCCAGCGCGAGCCTTTAAGGTCAATTGAGCCGCCAGATCTCGAAATTCAGCGCGGTGGCGAAGCCAACCCACAACAGCAGAGGCAGCAGGCACAACCCGGCGAGCCGGTCGAGCCGCCAGAACAGGACCAGCGTCGTCGCGATCAGCGCGAGTTGCGGGACGATGTCGATCAGGCCGAGCAGGGGGCTATGTGCGCCGAAAAAGGCCCAGGCCCACACGACATTGAGCGCGAGTTGGGCGAGAAACAGGCCAATCGCCAGTTTCCGGCCCTTCTGGTCGGGCAGGATGAGGATGCGCCAGAAGGCCAGCGACATCAGAGCATAAAGCAGGGTCCAGGCCGGGCCGAACACCGCGTTTGGCGGGTTGAAGCCCGGTTTGGCGAGGCTGGCGTACCAGGGAACGAGATTGGGGAAGGTCGCGAGCTGGCCGATCAGCGAATTGAAAAACACCAATCCGACCGCGATCAAGGCGGCGCGGCCGGGAGGAAGTCCGGGTCGCGAAACTCCGGGTCGGAGCGCGGGCGCGTCGGTCATGAAGAACCCTTTCAGGCGTGGGGCTTGGCGCGGAAACGTCCACAACCGGTGCGCGCCGAAATTAAAGACCATGACGAGGCCGCTGGTGGCGACCTGCGCCAAAAGATAGGGCGTCCCCCATGCCACGACAAACAGCTGCATGAAGGCCCCGGTGAGAAAAAAGCCGACGCACATGACTGCGGCGAAGCGCCAGCCGGCCTCGGCATGGGAACGGTCGCTGTCAAAGGTGTGGCGCCGATTGAGCAGATAGTTGAGGAGACCACCGGCAAGATAGCCGGCCAGGCTCGCTGGGATGACGGGCGCATGAGCCAACTCCCTGAGTCCGATCAAGACGGCGAATTGCAGCGCCGTCGCGGTCACGCCGACCAGGAAAAAGATGGAAAACTGGCGGCGCAGCGACATTTTGGTCTCGTCGTACAAAAGCGTTTTCAAGGGAAAACGCGCGGATAAGCAGGACTCAATGCGGCGGCAGGCTGGCGTAATAGGCCGCGAGCGCGCGCATGTCCTCATCGGTCATCTTGCGGCTGATATACAGCATTTCCTTGTGCGGGCGACGGCCTTGGTGAAAGGCGCGCAACTGATTGAGCAGATAAGCTTCGTTCTGCCCGGCCAGGTTGGGGATTTCCGCATCGCGCCCGATGCCGTCGAGGCCATGGCAGGGAAGGCAGGCGGAAAGGAAATCGGCTTTTTGGGCGGGCGCGGAAAAGGCCGGGAGGGCCGCGCCGACAACAAGGACCGCAACCAACCATGGAGTCCGCATCTTTGCGCTCAACACCTCATCTCCAAGTCGCTTCATCTCCAAGTCGCTTCCGGAAGCCAACAATCAGCATTGCTCGGGAACTTGCAAGCCTCCCGTATCCAAAAGTCTCCGGCAGTCGTCATGCCTTTTCCGCCTTGGGGGTTCACAGCGCAAAAAAACTCGTTTAACACCAACGCCACATTCGGACCGGGCGTCTCGCGTCCGAAATCCAGGTTTCTCGTCCGTCAAGGGACGGTCAGCGGAGGGCGCGCTCCGGCTATCCAGCCGAAAGTGCGGCCTTTTTTTGTGCGCGACAAGCCAACGTCGCGGCAAAGGGACCAAGAAGCGTCGATGGGCTCCCGCCAGCCCAAAGGGCTGGCTAGGAGCGACTGCGACGCCGAGCTGACGCGAGGGGCGCCCTGACGAAAGTCAGGGCAAACAAAGAAGAGCTATCGATATGCCGAAGCGGACAGACATCCAGACGATCATGATCATTGGCGCCGGCCCGATTATCATCGGCCAGGCCTGCGAATTCGATTATTCGGGCACGCAGGCGTGCAAGGCGCTGCGCGCGGAGGGCTACCGCATCGTCCTGGTCAACTCCAATCCGGCGACGATCATGACCGATCCCGATCTCGCCGACCGCACCTATGTCGAGCCGATCACGCCGGAAATCGTTGCGAAGATCATCGAAAAGGAGCGTTACGCCGCGCCCGGCGGCTTTGCCCTGCTGCCCACCATGGGAGGCCAGACGGGGCTGAATTGCGCGCTGTCGCTCAAGAAAATGGGCGTGCTGGACAAATACGACATCGAAATGATCGGCGCGACGGCGGAGGCCATCGACAAGGCCGAAGACCGCGAGCTTTTCCGCAAGGCGATGACCAAGATCGGCCTGGACACGCCGAACTCCCATCACATCAAGACCCTGAGCCAGGCGCTGGCGGCGCTCGACGACATCGGCCTGCCGGCGATCATCCGTCCGTCCTTCACCTTGGGCGGCACCGGCGGCGGCATCGCCTATAACAAGGCGGAATTCATCGACATCGTCGAGCGCGGCATCGACGCATCGCCGACCAGTGAAGTGCTGATCGAGGAAAGCGTCCTCGGCTGGAAGGAATATGAGATGGAGGTTGTCCGCGACAAGGCGGACAATTGCATCATCGTCTGCTCGATCGAGAATATCGATCCGATGGGCGTGCATACCGGCGATTCCATCACGGTCGCCCCGGCGCTGACGCTGACCGACAAGGAATACCAGATCATGCGCGACGCCTCGCTGGCGGTGCTGCGCGAGATCGGGGTGGAGACCGGCGGCTCCAATGTGCAATTCGCCATCAATCCGGCCAATGGCCGCATGATCGTGATCGAGATGAATCCGCGCGTGTCGCGCTCTTCCGCCTTGGCCTCCAAGGCGACCGGCTTTCCCATCGCCAAGGTCGCGGCCAAGCTGGCGGTCGGCTATACGCTCGACGAAATCGCCAATGACATCACCGGCGGCGCGACTCCCGCCTCGTTCGAGCCGACCATCGATTATGTCGTCACCAAAATTCCGCGCTTCGCTTTCGAGAAATTCCCCGGCGCCGAGCCTATCCTGACCACGGCGATGAAATCGGTCGGCGAGGCCATGGCGATCGGCCGCACTTTCGCGGAATCGCTGCAGAAAGCCCTGCGCTCGCTTGAAACCGGCTTGTCCGGCCTCGACGAATTCGAGATCGAGGGGTTGGGCAAGGGCGACGACATGAATGTTTTGCGCGGCGCGCTCGGCACGCCGACGCCCGACCGCCTGCTGGTGATCGGCCAGGCCATGCGCATGGGCATGAGCGACGCCGAAATTTTCGACGCTTGCAAGGTCGATCCGTGGTTTCTCGCCCGCATTCGCGAAATCATCGAGCTGGAACAGAAGATCAAGCGTTTTGGCCTGCCGGAGGACGCCGCCAATCTGCGCGTCCTCAAGGCGGCGGGTTTCTCCGATTTGCGCCTGGCCGCATTGACCGGCCGGCAGGAGTCCGAGGTGGCGGCTTTGCGCCATGCGCTGGGCGTGCGCCCGGTGTTCAAGCGCATCGACACCTGCGCGGCGGAATTCGCGTCGCCGACGGCCTATATGTATTCGACCTATGAGGCCCCCTTCGCCGGCGTCCCGTCCTGCGAGTCGCGTCCCACGACGCGCGAAAAAATCGTCATTCTCGGCGGCGGGCCGAATCGCATCGGGCAGGGCATCGAATTCGACTATTGCTGCTGCCACGCCTGTTTCGCGCTCAGCGACGCCGGCTATGAAACCATCATGATCAATTGCAATCCGGAGACGGTTTCGACCGACTACGACACGTCGGACCGGCTCTATTTCGAGCCGCTGACCCGCGAGGACGTGCTGGAAATCCTGGTCAAGGAGCAGGAGGCGGGGACTCTCAAGGGCGTGATCGTGCAATTCGGCGGCCAGACCCCGCTCAAACTCGCCCAGACATTGCAGGACGCCGGCATTCCCATTCTCGGCACCTCGGTCGATTTCGATCGATCTCGCCGAAGACCGCGACCAGTTCAAGCGCCTGCTCGACAAGCTCGGCCTCAAGCAGCCGAAAAACGGCATCGCCTATTCGGTCGAACAGGCGCGGATCGTGGCGCAGGAACTGGGCCTGCCGCTGGTGGTGCGCCCGTCCTATGTGCTGGGCGGCCGTGCGATGGCGATCATCCGCGACCATGGCGCGCTCGACGATTATCTGCTCGACACGCTGCCCGGCCTTGTCCCCTCCGAGGTCAAGACGCGCTATCCCAATGACAAGACCGGCCAGATCAACACGGTGCTGGGCAAGAATCCGCTGCTGTTCGACCGCTATCTCGCCGACGCGGTCGAGGTGGACGTCGATTGCCTGTGCGACGGCAAGGATGTTTTCGTCGCGGGCGTGATGGAGCATATCGAGGAAGCCGGCATTCACTCCGGCGATTCGGCCTGCTCTTTGCCGCCGCGCTCGCTGTCGCCGGAGATGATCGCGCGCCTGGAGCAACAGACCGCCAAGATGGCTCTGGCGCTCAATGTCGGCGGGTTGATGAACGTGCAATTCGCGCTCAAGGGCGACGAGATCTACGTGCTCGAAGTCAATCCGCGCGCCTCGCGCACCGTGCCCTTCGTCGCCAAGGTCATCGGCCAGCCGCTGGCGAAAATCGCCTCGCGCATCATGGCGGGCGAAACCCTGGCCAGTTTTGGCCTGAAGCCCTGGACCGGAGGCCATGTGGGCGTGAAGGAGGCGGTGTTCCCCTTCGCCCGATTCCCCGGCGTCGATACGGTGCTGGGGCCGGAAATGCGTTCGACCGGCGAAGTGATCGGCCTCGACCTGTCCTTCGACATCGCCTTCGCCAAGAGCCAGCTCGGCGCGGGAACCAAGGTGCCGACCTCCGGCGCGCTGTTCGTTTCGGTGCGCGAGGCCGACAAGGTGCGCGTGCTTGAAGCCGTGCGCCTGCTGGCCGGACTCGGCTTCAAGGTTCTCGCCACGGGCGGCACGGCCCGCTTCCTCAATGAGGAGGGCATCCCCGCGCAGCGCATCAACAAGGTGTCGGAAGGGCGGCCGCATGTCGTGGACGCCATCAAGAACGGTGGCGTGCAACTGGTGTTCAACACCACGGAAGGCGCGCAGGCGCTGGCGGATTCGCGCTCCCTGCGTCGCGCCGCGCTGCTTCACCGGGCGCCTTACTACACCACCCTCGCCGGGGCGCTGGCGGCGGCGGAAGGAATCAGGGCTTTTCGCGCCGGAGATCTGGAAGTGCGGGCCCTTCAGGACTATTTCGTGTAATGGGCGCGGGCATCCCGCTGGAGGGATGTGGAAAAACGAAACAACGCGCGGGAATTGACCTGCGCGCCGGGGTGTACCATCATACCCCACTTGGTTCGCCATCAGCCGCCGACGCGCCCCTTCGGGCGCGTTGCGCATTTTACCCATAGCGCCTTCCCGAAAGGGGGCGCGGCAAGAAAATTTGAAAGAGTTGCAGGATGGAAATGCTTCCCATGACCGTCGCCGGGTTCGCGGCTCTCGAGGCAGAGCTGAAGCGTCGCCAGCAGCAGGAGCGTCCGCGCATCATCCAGGCCATCGCCGAAGCGCGGTCGCACGGAGATCTGTCCGAAAACGCCGAATATCACGCCGCCAAGGAATCGCAGTCGCTCAACGAGGGACGGATTGCCGAGCTCGAGGACAAGATTTCGCGCGCCGACGTCATCGACGTGAGCAAATTCTCGGGCAATACGATCAAATTCGGCGCCACCGTCACCCTGATCGACGAGGATACCGAGTCGGAAAAGCGCTACCAGATCGTCGGCGACAGCGAGGCCGAAGTCAAAGCCGGCAAAGTGTCGATCTCCTCACCGATTTCCCGCGCCCTGATTGGCAAGAAGGTCGGCGACGCCGTGGAAGTGAATACGCCCGGCGGCGGCAAGAGCTATGAAATCGTGAAAATCGACTATATCTGACGCAAGAACTCAATTCAGGCCAGCCGCCTTCAACGCGGGAGGGTGGGGAAGGGGCTTCTTGCCGGCTCCGAAAGGCTTCAACTTCAGCGCCCGCCGCTCGATTTCCCGCCAGGAAACCACCGCGAAGATGAGGGTGATCGGCAGGGAGACCGCCGTGTTGAAGAGAGCCGATTGCGCGCCCATGACGTGAACGACCGTTTGCTGCACCGGGAAGCCGTAAAGATAAAGGCCGTAGGAATAATCATGGCCGTCGAGTGGCTTCAGCCAGGTGGTTTTTGCTTTTCCGACCGCAATCGACAGATACGGCAGCGCCACAGCCAGCGCGATTTCCGCCGGAATCCCGCCGGTGAAGTACCAGTTCGAGGCGCAGAAGATCGTGAATCCCACCCACGGATTGCAGAAACGATCGAGTTTCAGAACGGCCATGGTTGCGCCAGCATAAAAATAATAAGCCACGTCCAAGGCTGCAACCAGACTGGTTCCCCAGATGATCGGCGGCGATGCCGGCGGGGCGATCCGCACGAAATAGAGTGAGGCGGCGAGGAGTACCAAGGCCGCTCCCGGAATGAGAAAGCGCGCGGACGGGCGGTAATGCCCGATAAGAAGCGGCACTCCGCAATACATGGCGACTTCGATCGGCAGGCTCCAAAGTGAGCCATTCACGACGATGGGATAAATATTGTCGGCAAAAACGCCGGGCAAATCGAAAATAGGATAAAGCGCCACGTTCCAGAAGTAAAAAGCTGTGCCTCTGTTCCTGAAGTAATCCAATACAGGCAGGTAACTTAGCAGAGGACCAGCGACCAGCGCGGTAAACAGGCAGATGGCGGTCAAGCCCGGCATGATTCGGAGTGCTCTTTTGAGCCAGAAGCGCCCAAAATGCGGGTCCGATTGCCAACTGCGCGTAATCAGATAGCCGCTGATGACGAAGAAAATCTTGACGCCGATCGCATGAATGCCATTCGCCAGGAGCCCAAACAAATCCACATGACCGGTCAAAGGAAAGGAATGGCCAAAAATGACCATGGACGCCGCGACGAGGCGGAGAGCGTCAAATCCGCCGGACCTGTGGATCATTTCGCTCCTCGTGCGCGAAGCGCGAATCAGTGGAATTCGCTCAAAAAGCGCCGGTAAATCCCCAATTGCCTGCGAATGTCCCGCCGCCTTCTTTTGTTGAGTATCGCAATGTAATATCGCCACTTCAGGCTAACGCACTTTCGTTTAAGGCCTCGTCGTACAGCACGAGCAAGATCGTTCGGCATTTTGCCCGACAGCCTCTGGCCCCAAAACTCGGCGTCTTCGATCGAAGATATTCTGTCATCAATGCCGTCCTCGATTACCTTCGGCGGAGCGACGAAACTGCTGACGAGTTTCCTGATCTCGGCTAAACCGCCTTTAGGAATAATGAAATGGCTCTCATCCTGTTTTCGCAGGATGGCTTCGTGATTCTTTCGCCATTCCTCGTTGGAGTGCAGCGTTCTGGAACTGTCGTGGTTAACCCACCATCGATAGACGCCCGCGATCGAAGGCGAAGCTGCGACGCCGCAATAGGCCGACGCCCTGAGCAGAAAATCCCAGTCCTCCGTCGTGTCCAGACTTTCGTCAAATCGTAGTCTCAGGTCATGAAATACGCCGCGCGGAAAGGCCAGGGTGATCGGCGGCGATCTGTTCTCGACAAGATGTTCGATGAAATTATATGTCGTCGGGTAGATTTTCTCCGGCGGACCTTCCGCCCGCAATCCCTGCTTTCCGCCGATCTCGACGTTGGTGACATCCTGGCGGGCGGCAACGCAACGCAATACGCGTCCGGGAGACTTCGCATCAAGCTTGCGGAATTCGGCGACCCAATTTGCCATGGGAATATCATCGTCGTCCACGATCGCGATGTAACGACCACGGGCCTCCGCGAATCCGACATTGAGAGGGCGCGACCGTCCACCGCCGTCCTCGCGCAGGAAACGGATTTTTTGGCGCAACCACTCTGGCGAATCTTCGATGATACGCTGAATATCTTGCAGACCCTGGAAGTCGAGCTTGTGTCCGACCACGATGATCTCGAAGTCCGGATCGGTCTGGCCAGCGAAACATGTCAGCGTTTCAACGAGCGTGTGTAACCGCCGCCCCTGGGTGCGGATGACCGCACTGATCAGAGGCCGTGGTTCTTCACGGATTGTCGTGTAGGTTTGGCGGTCCATTTCGCGCGACGGGACGCAGAGACAGACGAATTGGTTGACGTTCAAAGACGGATTCGATTGCCGGGCGACTTCGGCCAAGAGTCCGTTCAGCGGCGTGCCCGCGGCCAGGGCCGGGTGCGTCGATGGGAAATGCTGGTCGCTGCGCGGCCGGACGACGTCATAATGGTCCACCACCGGCAGACCCGCCTTTTCCAGCGCCGCAAGGAGCAGGGGGCGATCGAACAACCTCAGGTGGGTGTGATCGAGAAGCCCGGCGACAGTATAGCTCCACTGGCCGAAAGCCAGTTTGGCGCCGATGTCGAAATGGGCGACATTCGGCGCGCTGACCACAACAGGGGCGAGGTGGGCTCTTGCGATATCCCCGATGGCCGCGAGGATTTCATCGCCATCGACGACGTGCTCAATCGTGTCGAGAAAGCTGATGGAGCCGACCGGACGTCCAGCGATGACTTCCTCGAGTTCGGCGGAATGTCTCCTGCCGTCCCTCCAGCCACAGTTCATGGGTCTCGAAATTGCGCGAGGCGAGGTTCGCCAACCCGTCTTTCGACCCATCGACGCCAACATAGATCCGGCCGAGTTCGGATTGGATTTTTTCGGCGATGCCGCCAAAGCCGCAGCCGATGTCGAGATGAATTTCGCCCGGTCTCGGGATGATTTTGCAGCGCAGCAACAATTCAAGCGCATGACCGTAAACGTTATCGCTTTCGAATGGGAAGTCGTATGTGCCTGCTTCTTGCTGCGACTTCATAGCGGAAACCTGTGTTCGGCGTACAAGCCAAGTTTGAATTCGCCGACGCGGTGCTCAGGGTCTATCGGAGTTGGCAGGCCGCCCTCGTTTTGACGACGTTCAAATTCCGTTGCGGCGCGTTTGAGATGATCGATGCCGCTCTGTTTGAACTCCTCTAGATAGCGGTCCGTGAGATCAGGACGCGACCACTTGTAAGTCATGAGCAGAGCGGCTTCGGCCGAATAGTATTTCTCTGCGTTTGACGGCTGCCAGGCGCCCTCCTCATCGAGGCGCTTGTCATGAAAGGCGACAGCCGCCGGCTGGAAAATGACTTTGAATCCCGCGAGACGGGCTCGCCAGGACAAATCGACATCGTCGCAGTAAAGAAAAAACGAATCGGCGTCGTAACCATCGAGCTGACGGAAGAGAGTGGCCGGAATCATCGTGCAGGCGCCCGTGCCCCAGCTCGTCTCACCCGAGTGAATGTCGTAATCCTTGGGATGTTCGATCGGCAATTGCTTGGCTTCGACGATACCGACGCCGGGCCTGGCGAATTCGTCGAGCATGACCTCGAACAGGCGTGGCGAGATCACAACGTCAGGGTTCATAAGGAAAAAAACGTCGGCCGGATTGGTCTTGGCGATCAGGTTCTGACCGCCTCCCGACCCGCGATTTGCATCAAAGAATTGGTATTCAATGCGAATATAGTCGCCGTAGCGGCGGCGGAGATCAGTCAGGTCCTGGGCCGTAAGGCAAGGCGTCGACGAACTGTCGCCGTAATGGACCGAAACCTCGGCGGCAACACCTGCCGCAATGGCCAGGTTCCTGGCGTTGGCGATGGACGCCAACGATCGGTCGATGGCCGCCAGCTTGTTATTATACAAAACCGTCTGAACGCCCACCGACAGCGGGCGTCCGCCGAAAGCGATCTTTGGCGAATGCTGGTCTTGATCGTTCAAGGAGGGCTCAACAGGTTGTCGGGAAAAATTCTCAGCGAAAGGTTTAGTTCGTTCGCTTATCCGAAAACGTTATGACAATCAAGCGTCGATCCTTGTCACAAATCCCTTGCCACACTAGTTGATTCAGCTTACTTATCGTCACGTTAAATGCATAGCTTGCGTTCCTCTGATCGCAGAAAGTTACGTATTGCAACTCGTGGGTTGTGGGGGCGGAATTGTACCAGGATGGAGTTCCTCGAGCGCGAGGCGACTGTGCAAACTGAGTGCGGTCTCTATCTACTTAGATATGCATCAGGGGCCATTTCCGGAGCTTCTCCAATCGCCAAGGTTCGTCCCGCTCCCGGGAGCGAGTCCTTTATCGAAATCATTTCCGCTCCCGGGATTGTGACGGGATTTCTATCCTTTCCGGGCGAATGCGTCGTTGTGCGCGCGCAGCGGGCCGGTGAGTTGATCATCAGCATCATGCGCCAAAGCGTGGGCGCGTCGATGGACGCTGTTTTTCGGCTCGAAGCTGTTTCCGGCGTCGAGCGCGCGGGCGCCGCGGTCGCATTGGAGGCGAGTTCGCCCAGCGCCGTTGCGCCCTCTTTTACCGGCGATGTGAAATTCAGCCTGCTCGCTCACGTCTCTCGCCGCGGTGATGTGGACGTTGCGGCCGGCGAATGGGTCGCGGGGCCTAACGCGCCCGCAGTGATCGAAGGGCTCGAAATCCGCGGTTCGACAAATCCGGGCGTAGGGCTTGAGTTGCAGCCTCAGGTCGCCACGACTCCGCCGCGATGGCTGGATTGGGTTTCCCCCGGGAAATTCGCTGGGACGCGCGGGCGCGGCTTGGCTCTTGCCGGTATTCGGGTTCGGCTCGTGGGAGCCGAGGCTTCGCGTTTTGTTCTGTCGGCGGAAGCTTTATTCCTCGGATCGGCGGTCCAGGGCAAGCGTGGTCAGGAAATCGAATTGGTGGGGTCGCCGGGCGGCGACCCGCTGGTGGGGTTGCGGCTGGATGTCGTGGCTGTGGCTGAGGATGGCGTCCTAGCCAAGGCGACGACCGTGCAGCAGCGGCCCGAGTCAAGGGTCCGGGTTTTCCGGGCGACAAGTAGCAATTGATTTTGTGTCTTTAGACTTAGGCAATGGGGAAGTAAAACATGGGTACGTATAACTTAAACTGGAGCACGTTACAAAGCTTGCTCGTACAGGGTGTGGATCCCGCGACGCAAGCCTCCGTCAATGCTGCGCTTTCCCAGTTGGGAACGTTGCCGATCGACGATCATACGCCGACGGCGCCTTTGGTGCTGCCAGCAACGGTTGGTGGCGAGGGTAGTTTCTCGACCGCGAACAATTCCCTTTTTCTTTATTACGGCCCAGGCAAGGATCCTTCCGTTACGACGACCGGAAACA
This sequence comes from uncultured Alphaproteobacteria bacterium, assembly GCA_963813955.1. GTDB lineage: Bacteria > Pseudomonadota > Alphaproteobacteria > Rhizobiales > Beijerinckiaceae > Rhodoblastus. The sequence goes on from CAWFBN010000027.1 coordinate 16,060, forward strand.
CGGTTCTCGCGACGGGCGTTGCCGGCGGCCAGATCATTGACACCAACACCGGTGCGCTTGGCGATATTTTGATCGCCGATGGCAGTTCGTGGCTCCAGGCCATCAAGGGCAACAACACCCTTTACGCCGGCGCGGGTCACGATACGCTCTATGGCGGATCGGGCAATGACACGTTATTCGGCGGTGGCCAGACTTCGATGCAGGCGGGATCCGGAGCGGCCATCATGCATGGCGGCGCATCTGCCGGAGCCCATGACACGCTGATTGGCGGTTCAGGCGCCGACATTCTCGGCGTCGCCCAAGGCAATAACTCGATGTCCGCCGGCACGGGCCTCAACACCTTGTGGGGAGGTTCGGGCAACGACACCATGTGGGCCGGCGGCCAAACCTGGGCTTTTGCCGGGTCGGGCAATGCCGAGATTCACGGCGGCACGGTTGCCGGGGCGCATGATGTGCTGGCCGGTGGCTCAGGCTTCGACATTCTCGGCGTCGCCCAGGGCAATAACTCGATGGTTGCCGGTTCGGGCGCCAATGCCTTGTACGCCGGTTCGGGCAACGACACCATGTGGGGCGGCGGCCAGTCCTTCCTGCAGGCGGGATCGGGTACTCAGGTGCTGCACGCGGGCGTCAACGCCCTCTCGCATGATACGCTGTTCGCCGGCACAGGCGACGCCATCATGGGCAGCCAGTTTGGCAACAACCTTTATCATGGCGGCACTGCTTCCGATACGATGTGGCTCGGCTCCGGCCACGAGACAGTCGTGGGCGGTTCGGGCGCCGATACCGTTTTTACCAGCACTGGCAACGACACGATCTTCGGCGGTCATTCGACGACAGTAAACGCCTCGAATACGCAGGCGAGTATCGTCTCGCAAACGGTGGTCGGCGGCGTCACGCAGATCACCTTCGGCAATGGCCAGATTTTGGACGCGAAGAGCGCGACCATCAACTTTGCCGGCGGTGGCCACATCACCACGTAAGGCGCCGATCACGACTGACTATGCTTCAAGCCTGTTCCGATCTTCGGGTCGGAACAGGTTTTTGCGTTCACCGGTCCGCCTCGCTTGGCTGGGCTTGACCCTTACGAGTTCCCTTTTCCCCGGCGATGCCTTATTGCGAGGGCTGCCGCGCAGACCTGCGGTTGCGAGCGCCACCGAATGAATATCTTATTCATCCACAACAATTTTCCGGCACAGTTCGGCAACATGGCCCGGGAGTTGGCTAACCGGCCCGGCTATCGGGTCGTTGCTGTTGGCGCCGAGACCGCGCGCAGTCTGCCCAGTGTCGACCTGCACAGATATCGCATGCCCTATTTCGATGTCTCGCAAACCCATCCTTTCGCCCGGCGATTCGACGTTGAATGCCGCCGCGCCACCCAGGTGCTCTATGCCCTCAGCGACCTGCGCGTGTCCGGCTTCGAGCCTGATCTGATTGTGGGTCATTGTGGATGGGGCGAAACCCTGCCCTTGCGGGCGCTTTTCCCGAGCGCGCGCATCGCCATCTATTGCGAATTCTATTACCGCCCCGAAGGACAGGATGTTCATTTCGACCCGGAAGGGCCGCAACTCGGCCTCGACGGCCTGGTGACGCTGCATTGCAAGAACGCCAGCACGCTTCTGTCGCTCGCCGACGCGGATATCGGCCTTTCGCCGACCCATTGGCAGAAGGAGACCTATCCGTCCGAATATCAGGACAAGATCCACGTCGTGCATGAGGGCGTTGACGGCGACAGGCTGCGTCCTGACGAAGCGGCCCGGTTCACGCTGCCCGACGGGACGACGCTGCATCGCGGTCAGGAAATCGTGACATTCGTCGCGCGCAATCTCGAACCCATGCGCGGCTATCATATTTTTATGCGCGCCTTGCCGGAAATTCTCGCCGCGCGGCCTGAGGCGCAAGTCGTCATCGTTGGCGGCGACGGCGTGTCCTATGGCCCCTCGCCGCCGGAAGGCATGACCTGGAAATCGGTCTACCTCGACGAAGTGTCGTCGCGGATCGATCTTGGCGCGGGTGCATTTTTTGCCGCCGCTCCCCTATGACGACTTTGTGAGCCTGCTTCAGGTGTCGCGAGTCCACGTCTATCTGACCTTTCCTTTCGTCCTGTCCTGGTCGTTCATCGAAGCCATGGCGATCGGCTGCACCATCGTCGGCTCCGATACTCCGCCGGTGCGAGAGGCGATCGAGCATGGACACAGCGGCCTGTTGACGCCGTTCCACGACCCATCGGGACTGGCCGAAAAAGTCGTCGGCGTTCTGGCCGATCCCGCGTCTTACGCCTCGCTGGGCAAGGAGGCTCGCGCCATAGCCCTCGCCCGCTACGACAAGGCAGCCTGCCTGGCCCGCGCGCTCGATTTGCTTGGCGTCGAACCCGACAACGGCGCAAGCCGGCGACATGATTCAGTCGAAAGAAACAGCCGGATCAGTGAATCGCCATGCGTAGCACCCACGTCGCGACAGGTCTGAGAACAACATAACGAGCCAGGGCCCGAATGAACAGTCCAGAAAAAAGCAGGTTCTTAACGCGGGTTGCGGCGCCGCCGGCACCGGGCGCGTCGCCTCGGTGTTCCCGCCGGCGCTGTGGAACGAGGTCAGGCTCGACATCGAACCCGAAATCGCAGCCCGACATTCTCGGCAGTTTCGCGGACATGCGGGGCATGGTGGCGGACGCGTGTTTCGACGCGCTTTATTCGTCGCATTCGATCGAGCATCTCTATGCGCATGAAGTCATACCGGCTTTTCGCGAATTTTTGCGTGTGCTCAAGCCCGACGGTTTCGCGCTCGTCACCTGTCCCGATCTCGCGGCCATCGCGCGGCAATTGCTCGACGAAGGCGCCGAGGGCATCGCTTATCAATCGCCGGCCGGCCCGATTCGTCCCATCGACATGCTCTACGGCCACAGCCAATCCATCGGCGCCGGCCATATCGCCATGGCGCATAACACCGGCTTCACCGCCGCTCGCCTTGGCCGCGTGGCCCTCGCTTCGGGTTTCGCGGAAGTGCGAGTGATCGAAGGCGCCAATTTCGATCTCTGGGCGCTTCTGCTGGGACCACAGGCGTCGCTCGAAAAAATAGCGCCCTCGATCACCGGCCCGGAAATTGCGGGTTTGGTGGCCGCGACGGGCCTATCGACGGCCGAGGCCGGGACCGGCGAACGCCGGGTTTGAGCTTGGTGGAAAAGATGAGCGCCGCCGGATTTTTCGACGCTTCGTTTTTTGATCCTCGCCGCCACGGCGAGGCTTTGGCGCGGTTGGCGTCCGAACATCTGGGACGCGGCGATTTTGCGGCGGCTTTCCGCTATGCCGATCGCAGCTGCCGCCTGTTCAAAGCGGGCGCGCGCGAATATCTCCTGCGTTCGGAGGCGTCGCGGCGCGCCGGCCATACCGAATTCGCCGCGCAGGATCTGGCTCTGGCGCTGGAAGCCGACCCCACGGATCCGCTGGTCAAGTCCCTGGCCCTGTCATGGGGCTCCGATGTGCAGAAACAGCAGGCCGCACGCTCGATCGTCGCCGATGGCGATGGCGATCGCCTGACGCTGCAACGCGCCATCGGACTCCTGTTCGGGAAGGGCGACGCTCAAACCCTGTGCGGCCTGACGCGCCGGGATGGAATGTCTCGCGGGGTGGATCGCGTGGGTCGGAAACGGCGCTTTCTCGCTGCGCATCGAAGCCGCGACAACACAGGTTTTCGACATCGCGCCGGACCCCGGTCACGACTTGGCCGGAGCTTTTTGGTCCTGCGTCGAAATCGAGGCGCCTTGCGCCGAAGACGAGACGCTGCGTCTGGTTTTCGTGCTCGATGGACGCGTGATCGATACATTTTCGTCGCCGCCGCTGCGAAAGCATGAAGGCGGGCAGGGCGGCCCGGCCTCGACGGACGCCCGCATAAAACCGCAACGGCTCAACGTCATCGTTCCCGTCTACGAGGATTTCGAGGCGACGCGCGCCTGCCTCGACGCCATTTTCGCCGAAACCAGCAAAATCGCCCTGCGGCTGATCGTGATCGACGACGCGAGTCCCAATCCGGGGCTGCGCGACTGGCTCGACCTTCAGGCGGCGTCGCGGAAAATCGAGCTGATCCGCAATGAGCGCAATCTCGGCTTCGCGGTCTCGGTCAACCGCGCCCTGGCGCTTTGTCCGGACGGCGACGTCCTGCTGCTCAACGCCGACACCCTTCCTCCCCCTACGGTCCTCGACCGGCTCGTGGAGGTCGCCAATTCCAGACCGGACATCGGCACGGTGACGCCTCTGTCCAATAATGGCGAGTTGACCAGCTTTCCCAAGCCCCATGTCGTCAATCCGCTCGGTTCGCCGGAAGAGGTGGCGCGCCTCGACGCGCTGGCGCTCCGGGCCAATGGCGCCGCCTCTGTCGATCTGCCCAATGGCGTCGGCTTCTGCCTCTATATCACCCGCGCCTGTCTTGACGCGGTCGGCCGCTGCCGGAAATCTATGCACGCGGTTATTACGAGGACGTCGAATTCTGTTTGCGGGCGCGCGAAAAAGGCTTTCGCAATGTCTGCGCGGCCGGGAATTTATGTCGGACACGCTGGCGCGCGCTCTTTCGGCGTTGAAAAGCGACGGCTGGTGATGCGCAATCTGAAGGCGCTGGAACGGCGTTTTCCCGGCAATACGCTCGAATGCGCCGCCTTCGTTCACGCCGACCCGCTCAAGCCCTGGCGCCGCGCGATTGAGGCTTTGGCGCCGCCGCAAGGGTCGATGGCGCTGCTGGTGTGCGGCGAGGGAGCGTCCGGCCTGCTGGCGCGCGAGGAGTTCGCTGCAAGGCGCGAGGAAATTCCGGGCCAGCCGAAGTCTTTGATCTGCCATCTACGAGCAGTCCGGCGACCGGGTCTTTTTGAGCGGCGATTGGCGACATCGGGCCGCACTCGCTGAGCTTTTCGCTGAAAGACGAGGAGGAGGCCAAGGCTTTGACCGCCTGGCTTCGCCGCGTCGATCTGGTGCGGATCGAAATCTTCGATCCGCTGAAACTGCCGAAAAAGCTGTTGAAGACCATGTCGATGCTCAAGCGGCCTGTCGAACTGGTCGCCGCCGACACTCGATTGGGTTTTTGCGTCGCATCCGCCGGTCGCCGGTCCTTGCGGCGATTCTGGACGCGGGACCTTGCGTCGCCTGCGCCGTCGCCTTCTCGCCGGGCAAGGCCGAGCCCAGCCTTGACTTAAACGTCGGCGCGCGCTTATCGCGGGCGCGCAGGCGATCCGGCCGCTCGACCGCATGAGCGAGATTTTTGCGCGTCAGGTGTATGGCGAGGCTGTTGTCATGAAGGCGCCCGCGCTTTTGGGCGCGGAAAATGAGGCGCCGCGCGCGAAAAAATGCGGCGGGCGCGCTGGCCATCGTCGTGCCGGAACCCTCGGCGCTCGCCGACCGGCTGATCGTCAGCCTCGGCCGCGCCCTTTCGCGCGGCGGCTCGCCGTCGCAGATCGTGGTGCTGGGCCAATGTCTGGACGATCTGGCCGTCATGGCTTGCGGCAATGTTTTCGTTGCCGGAAAGATCGAGACGGAAGAATATGAACGCATGCTCCGCCAGTATGAAGTCAGCGCCCTGATGTCGCCTTATCGCACGCGTTTTTTTGGCCGAATCGATCGCCTCTCCGCAAATTTCTGGTCTGCCCAAAGCCTATTTCGACTGGACTTTCGGCAAAATGAGCTCCGATGGCGACCGATCTGGCGCTCGATCCGCGCCTGTGCGACGCCAAAGCAGCGGCCCAGATCGCCGATTGGCTCGCGTCGCGGATCGGAAGCGCAATGAGCGAACCCGTTAAACGGCCGCTGCGCTTCAGCCTTTCGCTGCTGCCCGATCATCTGGCCGGCGGCCAGGTTGTCGGTCACGTCTTCGACGAAGCAGACCTCGAAAAGCGCTTTGTCGTCGAATTGCTGATCGATGGCTTTCCCGCAGCATTGGCCCGCGCCGAACGCTTCGACGCCGATCTGGCGCGGGATGGCTTTGGCGACGGATGTTACGGTTTCGGCTTTTTCGTCGATGCGGCGGCGCTGTCCTCGGCCCATGTCTTGAGGTCCGCCTCGCCAATGGCGGGGAGGCGCTGGGCGCGCCCCTGCTGCTTCAGGGCCCGTTTTTTGAGGGCCGAGCCGCCTGTGCCGCAATCGGGCGCCGCGCGCTGGCTGGGCGGCCTGCGCATCAACGGTTGGCTCGGTCCGGAGGCGGCAGGACGCCGCGTGCGGGCGCTGGTCGACGGCCAGATCGTTGCGGAAGGTCTTGCCTCGCATTGGACCCACGTCGGTGAGGGGCGCGACGTCACGGCGGCGCCGGCTTCGATCTTCATCTGCCTGAGCGTTTCGCCGATGGCTGCGCGCATTTCGCGCAAATTCTGCGACGAAAACGGGCGCGAATTGGCGGGCAGTCCCGTCGCATTCGTGGCTTTTGCAGACGGATTGGCGCGGTTTATCGGCGACCGCGCGGAGATCGAGTTCGGAAAAGCCGCGCGGCGAGATTTTTGATCGGCTGTTTCCGCAATCGCTGCCTTTTTCGATGTTCGCGCAATGGCGAGAACGATTTCGAGCCGCTCCGTGGCGGAAGGCGGGGCGGCCAAAGATCGGCGTGGCGCTGATCGGCGAGCGCGAGATCGAGGCCAGCGTCGCCAGTCTCGAAGCGCAACAGGGTTGCGAATGGGTCGCCGCCGTTCTGGAAGGGGGCGAGGGCGAATTGGGTTTTCCCAACGCCAACCCTCCGAGAGTTCCTCGATCGCGACGCGCGAGACTGCGCGGCCGTGGTCTTCGCGCCTTGCGGCGTCGTGTTCCAGCCCTTTGCTCTGGCGCGACTGGCGCAGGCTCTGGCGCAATTTGACGCCGCGCCCATCGCCTATGGCGATTTCACCTTTGCCGCGGCAGACGGCGGTGAATGGCCGGTCGCCCTGCCGGCGTTCGACTATGAACGGCTGCTGGAACAAGGCTGCGGCGCGCTGCTGTTCGCAATGCGCATGGATGTTGCGCGCGATGCGGCGGCAAGGGCGGCGCCGCCGATCTGTTCCGCTTGTTCCAATTTCGCGCAGGAGGCCGCGCGGCGGCCGCTGGAAAACACGCCCGTCCACACGCCGGGTTTTTTGGCGCGGTTGCCGGTCCTCGACCTCGTCTCCGCCACGCGCCTGCTGGCGCGGGCGACCGAGGCCGATTTGCGGGAGAGGGGCGTCGCGGCGAAAGTCGAACCCGGTTTTGGCGCGCTGCTGCCCGCCGTGCGTGTCAAACGTCACCCTCCGCGCGGAAAAGTGAGCATCCTGATTCCGACCCGCGATCGCGTCGATCTTCTGCAAGTTTGCATCGACTTGCTTTTCGCCACTGTCGATCTGACGCGTCATGAAGTGATCGTGGTCGACAATGACTCCTCCCATCCTGAAACATTGGCCTGTTTCGAGCGGCTGGCGGAGCGGGGCGTCCGCATCATCCATATCGGCGGGCCGTTCAACTTCGCCCGTCTCGTCAACAAGGGCGCCTCCATCGCGTCGGGCGAGTTTCTGCTGGTGTTGAAGACGGACGTGGCGGCGTTGGAGCCCCGATGGCTGGACGAAATGCTGGGCCGCATCGCCGACGCCTGATGTCGGCGCGGTTGGCGCGAGTCTGCTGTCGTCGGAGGGCGTGGTGCGGCACGGCGGGTTTACGCTCGGCCCCGGCTTCGACGCGGCCCCGGCTTTCAACGACCGCATGGAAGGCGACGCTGGCTATGGCGACTTGTTGCGCGTGGCGCATGAAGTCAGCGCCGTCACGGCCGCCTGCCTGTTGACCCGCCGCCGCCTGTTTCTTGAAATCGGCGGATTCGACGGTCAGCATTTTCCGGCCACATATCATGACGTCGATTATTGTTTGCGGTTGCGGGGGCGCGGCCTGCGGATCGTGCAAACGCCGCACGCAAGGCTTCTCCAAACCGGGGCGGGCGGGACTTTCGAACCGGCCGAAAGGCGCGAGCGCGAAAGGCGCGACCTGCGCGCCATCTGGGGCGAGGTTCTGGCGGCCGACCCCTATTACAACCCGCTGCTGTCGCTCGACCCAATCCCTTTCACCGGGCTGGCCTGGCCGCCGCGCCCGAGCGGTCCGCGCCAGAATGTCTCCGCGCCGCCGCGCGTGTTGCCGCCGGGGTTTTGAGGCGGCGGCTCGGCCCTCATCTGCGTTTCTGCAATGCTGTGCTTCCAAATTGCCCTGCGAGGCCTTATTGCCCCAGGCGGAACCCGCGCCTATGTGCCAAACGCACGCCATCATCCCTCCCGGAATCCTCGCCCCATGTTCAAAGTCAAAGCCTATGCCACGCCGGCGGCCGACGCGTCGCTTGCGCCTTTCAGCTTCGAGCGGCGCGATCCCGGCCCGCATGACGTCCAGATCGAGATTCTCTATTGCGGCGTCTGCCATTCCGATCTGCACCAGGCGCGCGACGACTGGGGCGGTTCGGCCTATCCCATGGTCCCGGGCCATGAAATCGTCGGCCGCGTCGTCAAGGTTGGCGAGCATGTGACCAAGTTCAAGGCTGGCGATCTCGCCGGGGTCGGCTGCATGGTCGATTCCTGCCGCCGCTGCGAGCCTTGCGACGCCGATCTGGAGCAATATTGCTGCGAGGGGTTTACGGGGACCTATAACAGCCGCGAGCGCGGCTCGAAAACCCTCACTTACGGCGGTTATTCCGAGCAGATCGTCGTCGAGCAGCGCTTTGTCGTCAAAGTGCCGGAAAACCTCGATCTCAAGGCCGTGGCGCCTTTGCTCTGCGCCGGGATCACCACCTATTCGCCGCTTCGGCACTGGAAGGTCGGCAAGGGCCAGAAGGTCGGGATCATCGGCCTCGGCGGTCTCGGCCACATGGGCGTCAAACTCGCCAAGGCAATGGGCGCGCATGTCACCATGATCACCACCTCGCCCGAAAAGGGCAAGGATGCGTTGCGACTCGGCGCCGACGAGGTGCTGGTGTCGCGCGACAAGGAAGCCATGAAGGCGGCGAGCGGGAAGTTTCATTTCCTGCTCAACACCATCCCGGTCAGCCACGACATCAATCCCTATCTGGGATTGTTGAAGCTCGACGGCGCCATGGCGCTGGTCGGCGCTTTGACGCCGATCGATCCGGTCGTCGGCGGCAACTTGATCTTCGGGCGGAAAACCGTCGCCGGCTCGCTGATCGGCGGCATGGCGGAAACGCAGGAAATGCTCGATTTCTGCGGTAAGCACGGCATTGTCAGCGATATCGAGGTCATCCGCATCGACGAGATCAACACCGCCTATGAGCGGATGCTCAAGAACGACGTCCACTACCGTTTCGTCATCGACATGGCCTCGCTGAAGGCGGCGTGACACCCTATCAAGCAGGCGTCCGCTGAGCGGGCGCCTGCGGTCGGACGGCGGTTGCAACTTCCCCAGCGACACGCCAAAAGGATAATCAGCGACCCCGATTTTCAATATTCGCAGTGTTTTGAACCTATGACATTGTCACAACACAGGTGATTCGCAATGCATTGGTAAAAAAATGGTTCACGAAGCTCAACTTTCTGAAATAAGACGCTGCTGGATCAGTGCGCAATACGAGATCGCGGACTTGCGATACAAACAGGCGCAACTCTTTGACGTCTGTCCGCGCCGGCCTTCATGCGCCATCGTCAACGCCGCGCCGTCCCCGGATTCCTCTCATCGTATCGCGCCCTGCGTCGATTGTCGGGTGATGATGAACACCAGAGAATGGTTTGCGATCTGCGCCGCGTCGTGACCGCCGTGGAAGCTTTCCGACGCGCATTTTTTGGAGCAAATTTCATGATCGGCATCAGTCATCGTGCAACGTACTTCAAGGCAGGAACCGCTCATGAGGACGCTCGAGGCCTTTTCCTCGCTGCTGTTACTGGTGGACTTTCAGACGCGCCTTATGCCGGCTATCGAAGATGGTGCGGCGGCGGTGGAAAACGCGCGACGCTTGATCGTCGCCGCCGAACTGCTCGGCGTCCCGAAACTCTTTACAGAACAAAACGCTGATAAGCTTGGGGCCACCGTGCCGGAACTGCCCGTGACGTCCGATATTGTGGTCGATAAATCGACTTTCGATGCCCTGAGCGCGCCAAACTTTCCAAGAAAGGCGCTGGCCGACCGCGCTGTCGTCGTCACTGGCTGCGAAGCGCATGTCTGTGTGCTTCAGACCGTGCTCTCGGCGCTGGATCAAAACCGCCGCGTCTTCGTGGTCGCCGACGCCACAGGGTCGAGAACCTCGGACAACAAGCAAGCCGCGCTGCGCCGCATGGAACGCCATGGCGCAGAGATCGTGACCACCGAAATGGTCTTATTTGAATGGCTCGGCGCGTCGACACATCCGCATTTTCGCGACATCGCCAGGCTCATCAGATGAAATACTGATCAGACTAGTGGTTAGTCCTTCTCGCCTCGTTGCTATTCGTCAGCATCGCCACCTGAGTTCGGTTGGTCGCGCGCAGTTTATTCATGATATTGCGCAAATGGACCTTGACGGTGCTCTCGCTGATGCTGAGATCGAACGCGATCGTTTTGTTGGATTTGCCCTTCCGCAATCCATCGACAATGGCGACTTCACGACCGGTAAAAACGCCGCCGTAAGGCTCCGTGCTTTTCGGCGCGTTTCGGGTCTGCATCAGGACGCTCGCTGGCACGAAAGTCCCCCCCGCCTGGACGAGCCTGATGGCCTCGATAGCAATTTCCAAGGATACGTCACCAGGAAGAATTCCACGCACTCCGTGATCGAGCGCCGAAAGAATATTTTCCGAGGACTCGTCGTTCACCATCAGAATTGTCGGTGTTTGCGCCCATAAACGACGCATGGCGTCCGCGTCTGCGCCGCCATCGGCGCCGGACGATCGCGGCATGGCGACAATGACAATCGCCGAAGACATCGATGCGCCCACGTAATCCCGGACGCTGGAAAAGGTCGCGATTTCACAATCGTTGGCGGACTTGAGGCAGCGGGCCAAACAGTCGCGGAAAAGCATCCGGTCATCGATGATGGCTATCTGCACCTTCGACGTAATTGGGCGTTGAATTGTCTCGGAATAGCGGTTCCCTGCATATTCGAAAGAAAATTCAGTCGGTTCCTCTTCCGTCGCCCCATTCCCCGGGAAGGGCCAATCCAGTTTCATTTCACCACCCCAAATAAACCATTAATAACAGGCTCGCCAAGCCCATTGAGAACCTTCGACACCACGATACTAAATTGTTGCCACCAAAATACTGATTAAATATTAACATGGATAATCGTGCAGAATCCAATATTGAGGTTATTTCAATTTCCATTGTTTATCATAACCATAGGATACCCACAGAGGGTTTATTGTCAAGCTGCAGCTCAATTTGCTTCATTCATAAAAACGTGATCTCAAACAATGATCTATTAGGAATTTACGCAAGCCGCGCGCTAAATGCTAAGCTTAAGATAGAAAATATGTCGAGATATCAGATGCGACCCTGCCTGACGATCCGAACCGGGCGGAGACATTTTGTTAACCATTGCCGGGTAAACACACCGATTGGGGACGATTCAGATTTGTTGATCGGGAAAGATTGCATGCGCTTGATTAACGGCCAAGCAACAGCCAATATGCCAAGCAAATCGCAGCGAGAAAAGTGACTGGAGATGGTTCAATGGGGCGCGGACTAAAATTAGCCAGCATCGGCTTTCTTCTGACAGCCGGAGTTTTTGCCGCGATGCCTCGCGTTCAAGCGGAGCCCTTGGCCTATCTTGAATCCGAATACGACCTGCGCATGTATCGCGGCGACGACGATTTCAGTCGCGCCCGCGCGCATTTCATTCATGGCGATTACGGACTGGCCGAGCTTTATTACCTTCGCGCGGTCGAGGCGACCAAGCAAAACAGCGCAGCCTGGGCGGGATTGGCCGCCAGTTACGATCGGATCGGCCGCTACGACCTTGCCGCGCGCGCCTATCGTCAGGCCTACCGTCTGGGCGGAACGAAATTCGTGTTGCTCAACAACCAGGGCTACGGGCGCCTTCTTCGCGGCGATCGCCGCGGTGCGCTGCGCCTTTTTTACGAAGCGCAATACCTCGCGCCGGGGGACCCGACTATAGCTCATAATATTGCGATAGCCGCAGAAGGCCAAGCCTACTTTTGGAACGGCCAACAGTAACGGTGGTCATAGCGGTGCATCGCGTAATCGCATTGTTTATTTGAAGACCTAATCGCGACGTTTCTCCGAACCTCGCGTCATTGAGTCGCAACCCCGCTGACGCGCGTTGAGAGGCCGAGATGACAAACAAGCTGGCGGCGTATTTGGATCGGTGGTTGCGGGACGACAGGGTGTTGCGGCTTCCCCTCGGGTTTGTTTTTGCAGTGCTAGCCTATGCGCAGGCGTATCGATTGTTTCTGCTTTTGACGGACAGATTGTCGCCCGATGCTTCACCGAAAGTGCTGGCCGTCGCGGCCACCAGCGTAAATCTTTTGTTTGTTGCCATGTTATTTTGGCTCACCATCATTCGCAGCCAGCCTAATAAGTCCGCGAACGGCATCGCCCCCAAATTATTCGCAATTCTTGGAACGTTTTCGTCGCTCCTGCTGAGTGTCCTGCCGACCGCCAACTTGCCCGACGGTCTGCGGATATTGGCGATCTGTCTGGTGCTGATCGGCACCGTCCTATCCTTGATGACTGTCAGCTGGTTGGGTCGCTCATTCAGTATTTGTCCGCAGTCGCGACATCTTGTGACGCGCGGGCCCTATGGGATTGTCAGGCATCCGCTCTATGTCTGCGAACAGGTCTTTGTCATCGGCGTAATGCTCGATCATTTCTCATGGATCGCCTTGCTTATCGTGGGCGTGCAGTGGAGCTGCCAGCTTCAACGCATGAAATATGAGGAGCAAGTTCTCACTGAGACGTTTCCGGAATACGAAGCTTACGCGCGAGAAGTACCAGCTTTGATACCTCGCCTCACGTTTCGGAAAGTGATTGGAGCAACCCCCTCCGGGCGGTGACTCTTGTTCATGTAGATATCTCTGATCGTTTTATAAAAAAATACTCGCGCAGAATATGGGGCTTGCGATCGCAGGTGTCCGGTAGCTCCTATAAATACGGCTTGATAGCCATTGTCGTGATCCACGCTGCGGCAATACAAGGGCCATAAGGAATCATCGATCGCCCTTTCGCATTGGTTTTGCCCGGCAAAATATAAAACAGTCTTTGCAGCACGAGGTAAGCGCCTGCAGCCAGGGACAGCAGAAGGCAGAAAAGCGTGGCGTTTTGCATGCCTATCCACAGAAACGCCACGGACAGCAATTTGGCGTCGCCGCCTCCGAAAAGCCCGAAGGAATAAAGCGCAAGCACGAGAGCAAACATGACGGCGCCGAACAATAGATGCCAGAGGGGTGGCCAAAGCGCTCCACCGACAAGGCTATACACCAAAAAAAGCAACATCAGGACAAGGATGCTTTCGTTGGCGATCTTGAAGCGCAGCATGTCCTCGATTGCGATATAGATAAGCACCAATCCAACAAGCAGTTGGATGAAATGAGCGGTAATCATTGCGTGCCTGCCCGGTTATTGCTCATACAAATATCGATAGTGCTAACGCCAAATTTCAACAATCAAAAGCGATTTCTGCGCCGACCATCGGAGCGCCATCGGATCTACCACTTTCGGCCGGTTGACGACCCTAATTGCCGAGTTTCCGTTAGGATGAAAATATATAAATGTGTTGATTACGATGCATCGCCGGTTCCGCTGGGAAGCCTCGTTCTGATTACGGTTCGTAAGGAGTGGGAACATGAAAAATATTCTGAGGAAGCTGCAGCGTGACGAAGATGGCGCGGCCTTGGTCGAATACGCCCTTCTTGTTGGGTTGATTGCGTTAGCGGCGATCGCGGCGATTACGCTCGTCGGCACCGATATCACCGCCTTTTTTAACGCGATTGCCGGCAAGATCGCTTCATCGACACCGTGACGCGCATGGTGCGAATGCTCGGTCCCGATTTCGGGTCCTTGTCTCCGAAATAACCGGCCTGGCGACGTAATTATCGAGCAACAAAGCCAGTCGGGCGTCCGCGCGCGGATGTCCGACCGATCTGATGCCAGGCGACTGCCAGCGGAATTGGAACGGTTTTCACAAGGTGCGTGCAATGCAAAAAAAAAGCAAACTGCAGCGTGACGAAGATGGCGCTGCCTTGGTCGAATACGGCCTCCTTATTGGGTTCATTGCGGCAGTGGCGGTTGCCGCATTGACGACGATCGGCGCCAATGTCGGCGGCATTTTTACCAGCCTTGCCGGCAAAATAGCCGCCATGATTCCCTAGAGCGTTTTCAAGCCAAGCGATGGCGTGAAGAAAACGCGTAAAGACAAAAACCTGGAGCCCCGATCTGATGCAATCAGATCGGAAAAGGCTCTAGAGCGTTTTCAAGCCAAGTGGCTGCCGGTTGGCGTGAAGAAAACGCGTAAAGACAAAAAACTAGAGCCCCGATCTGATGCAATCAGATCGGAAAAGGCTCTGGAACTGCGCGCGTTCGTGATGACCGGGCGGTCATGCCAGTCGGGCCGGCCGCAGGCGGGAGGCGGGCGGGTCTTATGGCAATTATGTCGTCGCGATTTCGGGGGGCGGGGCAATCTGGCTTCTGCCCGGACTGCCTGTTCGGAACGGAGAGCGGATCATGAAACTCGGAACGATGCTGGTTCTGCTTGTCGCGATCGTCACGGGCGGGTTCGCCGCTTTTATGGCCAGAGCGATCATTCAACGGCAAACGGCGCAGGCGCCGTCGCGCGCAGAATCGACGATCGTTGTCGCGGGCCAGGGTCTCGACTTCGGGATGGTGTTGTCGCCGGAAAATGTCATTGAAATTCCCTGGTCGTCGGCGACGCTGCCCGAGGGCGCCTTCAAGTCCAGCGCCGATTTGCTGAAGGACGGGCGGCGAGTTGTGCTGTCCAAGATCGACAAGAATGAACCCATCCTCCTGTCGCGCGTGACCGGTCCGGGGCAACGCGGATCCTTGTCGGCCTTGATCGATCCCGGCATGCGCGCGGTGACCGTCCGCGTGGATGATGTGCGCGGCGTCGCGGGCTTTCTCGTGCCTGGCGATCACGTCGACGTGGTCCTGACCCGTCTCGAATCCGGCGGCGTCGCCAACGCCGCCGCGAATTCGTATACCGACGTCCTGCTGCAGAACGTCAAGGTGCTCGCCGTCGACCAGATTGCCAGCAGCAGCGAGGACAAGCCGACTGTCGCCAAAGCGGTAACGGTCGAAGTGACGACCGAACAGGCGCAGAAACTTGTTCTTGCCGGCGGAGTCGGGTCGCTGTCGCTGGTGTTGCGCCAGGCTGGCGGCATGGAAGCGGATGGTTCGCGGAGGGTATCGCTCCCCGATCTGGGGCAGCCCGAATATAACGGTCCGAATAAAGACGAAGGGGCTCTGGAGCGTCGGGTCAAGGAACTCGAAGCGAAATTGCTGGAAGAAATGAACAAGCCGTTAAAATCTGCCCCGGTGGCTCAAGTTAACACCAGCGCGAACATCCGCGTTATTCGCGCCGCAAAGGCCGAAGATTATAATGTTTATCAGGAAGCTAACTGAATAGGCGCCATGCGTCGCGCCGTTTTCGCCCGAGCGAGTAAAGGCCCGGCTGAGATCAGCTTACAGCCCGGAGAAACCGGGCGGCGCGGCGCGGCATTATTTTATTAACCATCCTAGCTGAATAACGGGCATAGTGTTACCGTTCCATGGACTGATTCGAAAAAAGTGTTTTTTCGATCAAGGGCTGCATCGCCAATGTGTCCATGGTGGGGGTATAGAGCTTGGCCTCGACTTTATTGCGAAGCTTAAGTGGGGGCGTGATTGCCGATGCGACCAGGTCGTATCCAGGTCCGAGAAGGCAGTCCTGGGGTCGCGTTGCGCTCGCTTCGCTGGCCTTTTTGATGGCGGCCCAGTTATGTGGACAGGCAAATGCGCAGCAATGGACGGGCGCCTCCCCTCATGCGCTGGCGAGCGCCGCTCCTATTCCTGGATCCTCCCCTATCGCCGGGTCTTCGCTCACGCCTGCGCATGAGTTTCACGAGGCTGAGGGACGCGCCCCGATTCAAAGCCATGTGACTATTGTCCAGAATAAGTCAAAAAGCCTTCGCGTCGCCGTTCCCTATGCCGATGTGGCGGTGGCGTCATCGGAAATCGCCGACGTCGTTCCGATCAGCGATCGGCAGATCTACATTCTCGGCAAAAAAATCGGCTCGACCAATGTCATGCTTTATGACCAGCAAAAACGGCTGATCGGCGTGCTCGATGTCGATGTGCAACTCGACACGTCCGCACTGGGCATCAAGGTGCGGCAGGGGTCGGGCGGACGTGGCATCAGGGTCGGCGAAGTGAATGGCAATGTCGTATTGACCGGCGACGCCGGTGACGGCCAGACCGCTAACCGCGCCATGCGGGTCGCTGCGGGACTGGCGCCGGAAGGGAAAAATGTCGTCAACGCCCTCAATGTTTCTTCGCCGCAGCAGGTGATGTTGCAGGTGCGGTTCGTCGAAGCGTCGCGCTCGGCGGTTCGCAATCTCGGTGTGCGGTGGAACGCGTTTTGGCGCGGCGGCAGAAGCGGCGCGATTGTCGGGCAGCAGGCGCAATCTACCAAATTTGGCGTCAATGTGACGCCGCAAAATCCCACCGGCGGTCCGACGGTCGGAAACGCCGATGCCGTAGCTGGCCTTTCAGGCGCTAGCCCTTTCGCCACCATTCTGGTGAATCATCATCAATTCCAAGGCGGGAAGCCTGGATATGGTGCTGAGCGCGCTTGAGGAGCAACAGGTCGTTCGGCGGCTTGCCGAGCCAAACCTCGTCGCCTCGTCGGGCGAATCCGCCGATTTCCTCGCCGGCGGCGAATTTCCGGTGCCGATCAGTTCGGCCACGAGCGGCGGAATTCCAACGGTCTCCATTGCCTACAAGGAATTCGGCGTTAAATTGCGTTTCACGCCGACTGTTCTTGCCAACGGCGTCATCAGTTTGAAGCTCGAGCCCGAAGTGAGCGATCTCGATCCTACTGTCAGCGTCAGTACGGGCGGGGTCTCGGTTCCCGGCATCATCAAGCGTCGGGCGGACACCACCGTCGAAATGCGCGACGGCCAGGCTTTGCCATTGCCGGCATGCTGAGCGCCAAATCGCAGCGCACCGTCGACGCGCTGCCCTGGCTAGGTTCGGTCCCGATGATCGGCGCCTTGTTCAGCAGCAAGGAATTCCAGCAGGATGAGACCGAGTTGGTCGTCATCGTCTCGCCGCACCTGATTCATCCGCTCCCGCCCGGCGCGAAACTGAAGACGCCGCTGGATACGTCGCTTGCCGCCAATGATATCGATTTCTTCCTGCAAAACAGGACTGAAATTCCGAAATCGCCGCCGACCTATGTCACGGCGAACGGCGCCGAGCAAACGCTGGTTGGCGGCCTGGCTCCAGGCGAGCCCCCGGTCCCGGTGGACGCGTTCCGTTGGCCTTGGGAGGCGAGATGAAAATCATTTCCTTGAGTCGCGGTCGCGGCTTTGGCTTCGCGTTGTCGGGGTGCAGCAACCAATATTTGGAGCGCAAGGATACGGTGACCTTCAGTGCCGGAGATGCGGTCGCCTGGAACAGTGCGCAGCAGATTCCGGACCCTACGCCAGCACGCGCGAACGACACGCGAATTATTGCCGATGGCGACAGGGCGGCGCGCGCCGTGCAGCGCAATATCGATGGCGGCGAAAAGTGGTACCACGATCAGAGCGATGAATTGTCGGATAGCTTCCTTCCAACCCCAAACGCAACCCTAGGCGGCGGCGCGGGCGGCGGCGGCGGCGGCGCAGGCCGCGGCGGAGCGGGCGGGGGAGCGCCACATTAAACCGACGTCGTGACACTCCCTGCTTCAGCTTCGGAACGCAGTCTCGTCCAATGGGCGCCGCCAGCGTTAGCGTGATCACGGCGAATTGAAGTCGAAGGCCGGTCGAGGTGAACCCAAGGGAATTCGTCGGCAATCGTAAGGTGTGGACCCCGGAGAGACTTTAGCGCCAACCGGCGCTCTAAGTCATTGATTGGGTTTGCCTGACACGCCGGATCAACGGGCATCTGTAAAGCGGCCGTTTCAAAATCTACTCCTTTTAGATCAGAAATCCTCCCCTATTAGCCAGGCGGCACAGATCGAACGAGGTATGTCGCTGAGCTTGCTTTCCGGTATCAGTAAAACTGCTACGCTTGGCCGCTTATACAGTGGCGAAACATCGGAATCGGAGTTCTTATCCGCATTCTGCTTGTTGCGCTGAGAAGCACATCAATGATCCGGCGTGTCGGTGGGGACGAGAGCGGCGCGGCGTTAGTCGAGTTCGCTCTCGTCGCGCCGTTATTGATATTGCTGATGGGTGGGACCATTATTCTCACCTGGGCTTTTATCAACTACGCGACGTTGTCCTACGCTGCGGGTACGGGGGCGCAAGTCATCACGACCGAGCGTTTGAATATGACTACCCCGAGGACGCCCTATGATGACACCGTTAGCGCCGTTAAAAACGCAGCCTCCATTCTTGATCAGACAGCTTTAGCTAAGGGCATAGTTGTATCCATCAATAATGCGACGTGCAATACCGACTCCGCATGTCAAGCAATGCTTGCGTTGGTTACAAACACCACCACGCCGGCTTCGGTAACAGTGACTTATCCATGCGATCCGATCGCATTGAGCAGCCCATTCACGGTTTTGTGGCTGAACTTGGGGAATTGCAGTTTTCAACGACGATTACGGGAATAATCCAATGAAAATTGACCTGAAATCAAAATGGACTGCGCTTGCTCGAGGACAGTTCGGGCGCCGTAACCGTGACGACGGCTGTCTGGTTGGGCGTTGCCGGCATTGCATTGGCGGGGCTTGGCATTGACGGCGCCAACCTTTATCGCGTCAAGGACGCCCTTCAGCAGTCGTCCAACCGAGCGGCGGTGGCGGGGGCCGCACAGCTTGCAACATCGCTGGCAGCGGCGACCAGCACGGCGAAGCAATATTCGTCGGACACCACCACGCCAGGCTTGAACAGCATCAACGGAGTCCAATCCGTCACGGCGACGGTCGCCACTTCCTGCGTATGGAGCCTCCTTGCGGGCGGTCCGACAACCGCGATACCTTGTCCGGGGACAGGCGCCAACGTTGTCACGGTCACGCAGACGGCGACCGTCAACACTTTCTTCGGTTTCGGGAACAACGACGATCACTGCGGCATCGGCCGCCACCGCCAATGGGGGAGGCGGCGGCATTACCGGGAATCTCGATGTCGCGATCATTCTCGATACGACGGCTTCGATGAAAAATTGTGAAAACGGCAACGGCGGTTGCTCGGCTCATAGTTTCACGACGCCTATAGCTTGTCCGGCCGGCGGTCCCGCCGCTCCCTCATGGCTCAGCACCGCCACCAAGGTCCAGGCTGCGGAGTACGCCGTTCAAACTCTTCTGTGCAGCTTCACTCCGGCGTCGGGGAACACCGGGACACAAGTCGCCTTATTCACCTTCCCGGGAGCGGTGGCGACGGGCAGCACCTTCGCGGCGAAAGACTATTGTGCCGCCGCCGGCACATTCACAGCGGTCACGCAGCCCAAAACTGGTGGACCTACTTTGCACAGGCACGGGCGTCGTCCCGTATTCGTGTTCGCCTGGTTACGCGACGACGTCCGCCGCGGCGAACTACCTCATCGTTCCGTTTTCGAGTAACTTCAAGACCTCCAGTACGGCAACGTCTCTGAACACCGCCTCCAATATCGTGCAGGCGGTGGGCGGATCAAGCAGTTGCGCGGGGTTGCAGTCCGAAGGCGGTGAAGGCACCTATTACGGCGGCGCGTTGGCCGCAGCCCAAGCCTATCTCACAGCGAATGGCCGCTCGGGCACGCAAAAAGTGATCTTCCTGCTCAGCGACGGCGACGCGAACGCCGCGACAGGGCCTTCGACAAACCAATGTCAGGTGGCGGTCACCAATGCCGACACGGCTGCGACGGCGGGAACGTGGGTTTTCTCCGTTGCTTACGACGCCTTAACTTCCGGCACCTGCAGCACGGACACGGGTACGTATAAAGGCAACGCGTGCAAGGCGATGCAAAACATCGCGTCGTCCCCGGGTCAAAAACCGATTCATCGAAGTTTTTCGCATATCAACGGAACCGGATCCGGCGCGAACTGCACCGCCACTAACACCAGCCTCCCAACCCTGGCGGCGACCTTCAAGGCTGCCATGGAGGCTTTTACCGCCGCAAGGCTGATCAATGTCAACTGCGTGACGAGTGCAACATGCAGTTTGCCATGATGATGAGGAGTGTCTGATTAACTTCCACCAGTTATCATGCAGGCGACCAATACATCACGGGTGACGATCTTCGTCCTCGTCACCTGACATCAGTGTAGCGTGTTTACATGATCGCTTGTCTCATCCATCCTGACGCCACCAATCCACGGGTCAATTCGCTGGCGGAGATGCTGGAGAAGCTCGGCTATTCGGTGCTTCGCAAGGAGTCTCTCGAGGCGGCGGCGGAGGAGTCGAAGCTTCAGTCGGGCAGCCGCGACAATCTCCTGCTCGTGCCGACAACCGAAGACTGGCGACCAGAGGCGAGCGATCTGGTCTCCCTCGCCAGAAAGCTGGTGGGACGGGCCTTCGTGGTTTTTGTCTGCGACGAAATCAGCCCGGACGACTACAAGGCGCTGCTGCGCACAGGCGCGGGGGATTGCGTCGATTGGCGGAATTCGTCAAAGGAAATCGCCGCGATCAGTCAGCGCCTGCGCGGTCAGGCGCCGATCTCGACGCCCACGCCCGTTGAAGAAAAAGACGTCTCCAAGCACCTCATCATTGGGTTTCTGCCGGCTGGAGGCGGGGTCGGCAACACCACCCTTGCGCTGGAGACCGGCGTGTATTGCTCACGATTGAAGGGCAAGGAGGCGGTTCGCGTGGCCGCCATCGAACTCGATTTCAACCATAGCGTGATGTGCGAGCATGTCGATCTGGCGCCGCGTCTGGACATCGCCGAACTGGCGCGGAATCCGCGGCGACTGGACGACTACATGCTCGACATTTTCAGGTCGCGGCATTCGTCGGGTCTGGATTTGTTTTCGGCGACCCATGCATCTGTCGACTGTTGCACGATTGACGCCACCGCCGTGTTCGCCTTGCTCAGCAAGTTGCACGATCGCTGCGAAATTCTATTGCTCGACTTTCCAAACTACAGGACTGCATGGGTCGATCAGGCGCTGCTCAACTGCGATTTCGTCTTCGTGACGGGACGCCATTCGGTTCCCTCGCTCAAGCAGATCGCCCGGGAATTAAAACGACTGCGTGAGCTTGGATTCGAAGCCGGACGAATGGCGGCGGTGGTGACGCATTGCGAGGCGAGTTTGATCGGTGGTGTCGCCAGAAAGGGCGATATTGAAATCGCCCTGGCGGGAAATCGTATCTTTTTCGTTCGCGAAGACAAGTCCTTCGCGCTCGAAGCCGTGAACAGCGGCGCCTCGATGATGGAGACGCGCGCAAGCCGAGCGATATGTCGGGAAATTCGACTTGTCGCGGAGGTATTAAGCACGCTGACGCCACGCGAGGTCTCCTGAGCTGGTGGAAATCCAGCGCTTCTTTGATCGGCTTTGGGGAGTAATCAATGTCGAATAGATTTGTTCTTCCATCTTTTCGTTCCCAGGTCCCGAAACAGCCTGAAGTCGAAAGTCACGAAATCGCAGCGGCGACCGCAAAGGAGTTGCCGACCGCCAAACCGGTTCCCGGCGAAACCGGCGAAAGACCGACTTTGCTCGAAGAGAAGGTGCGCCTGCACGGGAAATTCATCGACGAATTCAATCTTACCTTCATCGATAAAATGTCCCGCGAGGAGTTGCATCGCAGTATTAGCGGCTATGTCAGCGATTTCGTCCACGCGGAGCAGATCGCGCTCAACCAGAAGGAACTGGAGGACTTTACGGACGAGATCATCGATGAAATCAATGGCCTCGGCCCGCTAGAGCCATTGTTGAAGGATAATACGATCGCCGACATCCTCGTCAATGGCCACACTTCGGTTTATGTCGAACGTTTCGGACAGCTCGAACCGACGAAAGTGCGGTTCAAGGATGAAGCGCATCTTCTGCGCATCATCGCCAAAATTGTGGCCGGCGTCGGTCGCCGTGTCGACGAATCTTCGCCAACGGTCGACGCCAGACTGCCAGACGGCTCCCGCGTCAATATTGCGGTCCGTCCGATCGCGATTGATGGCCCCTTGATGTCGATCAGAAAATTCTCCAAGCGGAAGTTTTCGATGGATCGATTGCTGGAAGTCGGCGCGGTCAAACAGCAGATTGTCGATGTGCTTGCGGCAGCGGTGAAGGGCCGGATTTCCCTGGTGGTCTCTGGCGGCACCGGCAGCGGCAAGACCACCATGCTCAACGCTCTTTCGGCCTGCATTTCGCCCAAGGAACGGCTGATCACCATTGAAGACGCGGCGGAACTGCAATTGCAGCAACCGCATGTGGCGCGCATGGAGACGCGCCCGCCGAATGCTGAGGGCAAAGGTGAAATTCGTCAGCGCGAACTCGTCAAGAATGCGCTTCGTATGCGGCCGGATCGGATCATCATCGGAGAGTGCCGCGGCGAAGAGGCCTTCGACATGCTCCAGGCGATGAATACCGGCCACGAGGGCTCGATGACGACAATTCACGCCAACACGCCCCGCGATGCGATTCGCCGCATGGAACAAATGGTCGGGATGGCGAGCATGGCCATGTCGACGCAAAGCATCAGGCAGCAGATTACCTCGGCCATCCAACTCATCATTCAACTCCAGCGTCTCGGCGACGGCAAACGTCGTCTGGTCAGCGTGACCGAAGTGACCGGCATGGAGGGAGAAGTCACGCAAATGCAGGAGATCTTCAAATTCGTGCGGGAAGGAATCGATCAGGATGGATCGATTATCGGCTCCTTCAGAGCGACCGGAATAAGGCCGAGATTTCTGGAGCAATTGAAGGCGATGGGAATCAATATCCCGGCCACACATTTCAATTCCCAGTTCCCCCTCTAGTCTAAGGAGAAATTCCCATGCATGAGGGCTTTTTGGTCTATTTTGCGGTCTTCGTTTCGGTGGCGCTGCTTGTTTTGGGCGTCTTCCAATATTTTGCCAAGGACAAGGCGACCCAAAAGAAGATCAACCGGCGCATGTCGCTGATCGACAGTGTCGCCGATCGGGCCGCGGTATTGGAAATTTTGCGGCGGGAACGAGGGTTCAGCGTTTTTTCGTCGGAAAGGTTTCAATCGCTTGAGACCCTGATCACGCAGTCCGGCGTCCGTTTGCAGGATGCCCGGTTCCTGCTTTCGGTTGGCGTCTTATTGTTGGGAGTGACTGCGGCGCTGATCTTTTTCAGGGGATTGCAAATTTATACGTTGCCACTGAGCCTCGGCCTGACCGTCCTCCTCCTTTATATGTGGCTGTCCCACAAGCGCACCAAGCGGATTGCCCGATTCAACGAGCAGTTGCCAGACGTCCTGGACATCTTCGTGCGCAGCCTCAAGGCGGGTCATCCCCTGGCTGTGGCGCTCGCTCTCGTAGGCCGCGAAGTCGCGGATCCCGCCGGCACTGAACTCGGCGTCGCATCCGACGAGGTCTCTTTTGGCCTCGATCTTCCCACCGCCATGTGGAACATTTCGAAACGCGTGGGCGCTCCCGATTTCCTCTTCGTCACCACGTCGATTTCAGTCCATGTCCAGTCGGGTGGTAATCTTGGAGAGGTGCTCGGAAGATTGTCCAGGTTGATGCGAGAGCGTTTCAAGATGAAACGAAAAATAATCAGCTTGTCATCGGAAGGCCGAATGTCGGCTATCGTGCTCACTTTGCTGCCCGTCGTCCTCTTCTTTGTCATCTCCCTGTTCAATCCGCATTATTACAGCGACGTATGGGGCCAACCCGCCTTCCATAAGACTATGGGCGTCGCGTTTGTTATGCTGGTGATCGGCAACCTGATCATGCGACGCATGGTCAATTTCAAATTTTGAGGCGGCGAGATGCTTGACGACGTGCAGATCTGGCTGGTGACCGGCGGCGCTTTCATCGCGGTGTCCATGATCACGGCGCTCGCCGGGAGCGCAATGATCAGGCGCCACCGTCTGCGGGAAAGGCTCGTCGGCGGTTCGTTCGCAGACGCCGGAGCGTCCCGAGGCGGAAAATTCAGCGAATGGGCGAATAAATTATCTTGGGCCGACGACCGATTTCTGGGACTCGATGACGCCGGCCTCCGGTCGAAGGCCCGTTTGGAACTCATTCGAGCCGGATATTTTTCTCCCGACGCGGCAAAAAACTTCGTTCTCGTTCGTACGATACTGGTATTGCTGTTGCCATCAGTCGGCTATCTCATGACGCTGCTGTTGTTTGATCATATTCCAACCGCGACAAAACTTGTCGTTGTCATAGGTTTTATGCTGTTAGGTTATGTCGGGCCGGATGCTTATATCAAGCGCCGGCAGAGGTTGCTGGTTGACCAATATCGGGTCGTGTTTCCCGACTTTCTGGATCTTATGGTCGTCTGCATGGACGCTGGCGCCAGCATCAACGCGGCGCTGGAACGGGTCAGTCACGACATCGCTTATCAATCCCGTGCGTTGGCGATCAATCTGGAGTTAATGGTCAGTGAAATGCGGTCTGGCCGTTCGCTGGTCGAGGCGCTTGAACTCGTTCACCCGACGTGTTGGCCTCGATGAGGCGACTTCGCTCTGTACGCTGGTTAAGCAGTCGGTTGAATTGGGTACGGATGTTTCCGACGCCTTGCGGGTTTACGGCGATGAAATGCGGGACAAGCGATTGCAGGCGGCGGAAGCCAAGGCCAATGCCTTGCCTACGAAGATGTCAATTCCGCTCGCAGCCTTCATATTTCCTGTTATTATGATAGTGATATTGACGCCGGTGATCTTGAAATTGATGGCGGGGTTTCATTCCATGCATTGATTTGGGGAGCGCCTCGTCGAAGTCGCACCTCCTTAATTGAGATCAATATTGGATTCTCGTCGATCAAATTTCAAAAAGGGCGGGATCAAGAGGGAGTTGCTCGTAGGGGCGGCAGTAGTGCTCGCGCCCGTGCTGGTTTTTTCCGGTCTATATTTCATCGCGCCCCATGGGGCCTTCGTTCACCATGGCAAACCGAAGGAACCCACATTTTCGACCCCGAAGGAAGTTATGGTCGCCGCGCCGGCGCTCGTCGCGAAGTCGTCCGCGGAACAGACGCCGCACTGCGCGCCCGTCGGTTCGACGCTGGCCTTTGTCAATCGTGAAGATGTCCCCGTCTTTGCCAGTCCCGGCAGAATCCCGGTTGAGGGGTGGGATGGCGATCCTCTCAAGATTGACCCGCGATTTGAATTCCAGATCGTGGAAGACGGCGGCGAATGGATCCGGATCAGGATCAAGGCGCCCGTCTGGCCGCCCGACCGCACGGAACGAACGGGATGGATCGAAGCCAAATTCGTCCAGCGGGTCGAGCGCGCCGACGAAAAGAAATGTCTTTTTGTCGATATCGATGGATGGACAGGCCTTGCGGGAGACGTCAGGAGCACGATGCGTGACATCGCGCTCCGGATATTGGAGGATGATCGCCGCTGCGCCCGGATCAGCAATGGCGGCTATCTCGGCCAAGGTCAACGATACTTTTTTTCCTGCTATCCCAACGATGGCGGGAGGGCATATCATTACTGGTTCGATGCCGGAGACTCCGTTTCGAACCGGAGCTTCATCGAGCCTTCTCCGATGAACCCCAAGACAGCGCTCGCGCGATGCAGGAAGTCGCTTTATAAAGCGATCGCGCAACAGACGAAAATGAACCGCAGTTCTTACGATTTGCAAATCATATCGACGAGCGCGTCAATGCTGGATGGCGCTCATCACCTGACCTTCACTTTCACGGGCGGCCGTCAGAATCCCCAACCCAGTGTTGCATGGTGTCTCGCGCCGCCGAGTGGCGAGCCGGAGATTACTTTATCCAAAGACCTCTTTCATTCAAAATCCCCGATCAATTTCGAGGTCAATTGACGCCGGTCCATTGACCATCCGATCCTTTTTGTTCTTCGCTTTGCCTTTTGGTGTCCCAATCCATGCAATGGCGCAGATTTCCCGAGGGTTCCGACGTGCAATATGCGCGCGAAATGGTCTGGCCACCCCGGTCCTGAATGGTTCGCACAAATTCGGAGCGGCCGTCGGCGCGTTGGAATGCCACGGACAATTCGCAGGCGCCCGTGCTGGGCGAGCAAAAGCGGTTCGTCCGAACGACGCCGCCGTTCTGCACGCGCGACAATGCAACGGCGGAGCCTAAAAGCTCCGGCCATTCCTGGGACGAGGCGCGACTCGCAAAAGCTTCCGGATCGGAAGGTGTTCGATTCAACCTGCCATCTTGTGAGCGATCGCGTATTTGTGCGCCCATCGACGCCAATTCGGCATTCGACAACCAAATGATGTCGCTCGGTGGCGTCATGACCATCTTTCCAATGATATCGGACGGAATGCCAAGTTCCTTTGCCGCCCACCGCGCCATGACGATGGTCGCGGACGCCGCGGTCCCGGATTGGATTCCATTGGCGTCGGCGGCGCCGTGGACGCCGACGCGCGCACTGGGCGCCGTCCATTTTTTCGTGCCGGCGGCGAAGGCGAAAAAGCACGCCGACGCACAGATATTCTCCGCGCTCGACTTCAGTCGCGAGTTGCGCACGTTTGATCTCGGTCGCCAGCTTGTAGCCTTCCTCGAGATTTCCCCCCGGGGAATTGAATGAAACCATGGTGACCTTCAACGCCGAGGTTCGAGACGATTCGACGTAGGCTTGCAGACTATGCGCGTCACCCGGCGCGATTTGTCCATCGACAAGAACCAGCGCTGTGGCGCCGTCGGTCGCGTGCAGGCTCAATGTCGCCGCTTGGATCGAGGAAATGATCGTCACGAAAAACAGGAAAGGCGCCAAAAAGCGCATCGTAAGCCTCCGTTCTGGCGCCGAAGTCTCCCTGAGCCGAAATCGCGGATGGGTGTCGTTCTCTAGCCGGCGCAGCAATGCGGTTGGCGCAATCATCGCACATTTTTTCCGCAGACGAAAAGTCCCAGCGTTCGATAAACAACACCCGCAAATCGAAGGCCTCGCCCCGCCT
>CAWFBN010000028.1:0-20404 GCA_963813955.1 uncultured Alphaproteobacteria bacterium
AATAGATCGGACGCTCGACCCACAGCGTGCCGTCCTGGTCGAAGGTGGCGATGCGCTCCTCCGCCGGAACGAAATCCTTGCTCGCCGGATCGGTGGTCACGCGGATGAAATCGAGAATCGCCGTGTTTCGACGGTCCGTCATTCCATGACGGCAAGGGGCTGACGGAGTTGGGTCGTCCGCGCCGCGCCTGAAATCAGAGTCCCCGACGTGGCCGATAGCACAGCCAGGGCGGAAAGGACGGAGCGACGGTTGAGACCGGGGAGGAATGGATTGGTTGGCATGATGTGGCGCCTTCAAGAACCAGATTTGGCGAACGTATGTCGCGCATAAAAGTATAATGCCGGGCTGAATGATCGTGGCCAGCGATCCCCTCATCCTTAGGAGCCCTATGAAATGGGCGGCTCGCAGTATCGGACGGGGGATTTGTTATTACTGCCCGCGCTTCACCGTCGAGGCGAAGCGCAAGGCTTCCTCCGCCGCGCGGAAAAGGGCGCGGGCTTTGTTGGCGCATTCGCGTTGTTCGCTGGCTGGATCGGAATCATAGACGATGCCGGCGCCGGCCTGAACATGCATCTGGCCGTCCTTCACCACCGAGGTGCGCAGCACGATACAGGTGTCCATCTCGCCGGAGGCGCCGAAATAGCCGATGCAGCCGCCGTAAATGCCGCGCTTGTCGATTTCCAGCTCGTCGATGATCTCCATCGCCCGCACTTTTGGCGCGCCGGAAACCGTGCCGGCGGGAAAGCCGGCAGCCAGAGGCGTCGATCACGTCGCAGGACGAATCGAGCTTGCCTTCGACATTGGAGACGATGTGCATGACATGGCTGTAGCGCTCGATGACGAATTTTTCCGTCACCTCCACCGTGCCGATTTCCGCCACCCGGCCGACATCGTTGCGGCCGAGATCGAGCAGCATCAGATGTTCGGCGCGCTCCTTCTCGTCGGCGAGCAATTCCGCCGCGAGGGCGTCGTCCTGCGCCTTGGTCTCGCCGCGCCAGCGCGTGCCGGCGATGGGGCGGATCGTCACCTTGCCCTCGCGCGCCCGCACCAGAATTTCCGGGCTGGAGCACACGATCTGGAAGCCGCCGAAATCGAGATAGCACAGGAAGGGCGCGGGATTGACCCGGCGCAACGCCCGGTAGAGCGAGAAGGCGGGCAGTTGGAACGGCGAGGTGAAGCGCTGCGACAGCACCACCTGGAAAATGTCGCCGGCGCGGATATAGGATTTCGCCTGTTCGACCATGGCGAGATATTGCGCCTCGGTGGTGTTGGAGACCGGCGCATGGGTCTGCAACAGCAGCGCGTCCTGCGCCTGGCCTTCGTGGCGCAGCGGGCCTTCCAGCACGGCGACCGCCGCTTCCAGCCGGTCGAGCGCGGCCTCGTAGGCCGCCTTGGCGGCGACGCCGTCCTGCGGGCGCACCGGCGTCACCAGCGAGATTTCGTCGCGCACCGAATCGAACACGGCCATCAGGGTCGGGCGCACCAGCAGCGAATCCGGCGTGCCGATCGGATCGGGCTTTGCCGGCGCCAGCCGCTCCATCTCGCGCACCATGTCATAGCCGAGATAGCCGAAGATGCCGGCGGCCATCGGGGGCAGGGCGTCGGAGGCACCGGTGGCGGGAATGGCCAATTCGTCGAGCAGGTCGCGCAAGGCGTCGAGCGGCTTTTTATCGACGGCGACGAAGGCGTCGGGGTCGCGTCGCGCGTCGCGGTTGATCTCGGCCCGGCCGTTCTGGACGCGGAAGATCACGTCGGGGTCGAGTCCGATCATCGAATAGCGGCCCCGCGCGGCGCCGCCTTCCACCGATTCGAGCAGGAAGACGTCGCCCGCGCGGCCGCGCGACAGTTTCATGAAAGCCGAAACGGGGGTTTCCAGATCGGCCACCAGCCGCAGGCTGACGAGGGAGGGCTCGCCGGCATCATAAAGCGCGGCGAAGGCGTCGAATTCGGGCTGGAACATCGACGCCGCTTTCATTGTTCGGAGCCGAGGGCGGAGCGCAACGACGGTCTGATTGACCTTGGCGCCGAGTTGCGTCTGCAAGCCCGACACATATTCGGTGAACACGTCCTCGGCCAGCGCGGCGTCGAGACGCGGCAGCAGGGCGGCCATTTCCGGGGATTTTGGGTCGAGCGGCGGCGTCGTGGCGTCGGTGACCTTGAAGACAGTGCGCCCGCCCTTGTCGGCGAGGGCGACGCCGGCGGCGCCGACCGGCGCTCCAAAAATCTGGTTCACCGCGGCCTCGCTCAGCCCGGCCCCGCCCGAACGCTTGAGCGCCCACCGCTTGCTGGACCCGGACGCCATTGGCGGCGGCCAGATCGCCGATCTTCTCGCCCGCGTCGAGCCTCCGCGCCAGCGCATTGGCCTTGGCGGCGAGATCGCGCTGCGCGGCGCCCTCCTGCAAGGACTTGATCACCGCCGCCCTGACCTCATCGAGACTGGGGACTGCGCGAGGGGTCGATGGCGGCGATCTCGAACCACGAGAAGCCGCCGTCCTTGCGCGACACGGAATCATTGTCGACGCCGACATCCGAGGCGAAAATCGCCTTGACCAATTCCGGCGCCGCGACGAGCGCCGGGATCGGCGCCCCGGCCTGACCGTTGGCGCCCTTGCTGGCGCCAGCGGCGTCGGTGTCATAGGTCTGGATTTGCAGCCCGAGTTCCTGCGCCGCCTGCGCGAGCGTCTTGCCGGAAGCGCGCAGATCCTCGATTTTATCGTGCAGCTTCTGCATTTCGGCCTTGGCCTGGATTTTGCGCGATCTCGGCCTTGATCTGGCCCTTGACCTCATCGAAGCTCTTGCATATGGCCCGGCTCGATCTTGCTGACGCGCGCCAGAACCCAGCCGAACTGGCCATTGATCGGCGCGGTGACGCCGGGCTGGGGCAGGGCGAAAGCGGCTTCGGCGACGGCCTTGTCGAAAATCGCCGCCTTGGCGCCCGTTCCGAGATCGGCGACCACGCCGCCCGTTGCGCTGGCGACCGCCTCGAAACTCTCGCCCGTCGCGATGCGCTGCGCGGCCTTTTCAGCCGCCTCGCGGTTGGGGAAGGTCATTTGCGACACGGCGCGCTTTTCCGGCGCCGAAAAGCGCTGCGTGGCGTCGCGGTCATAAACCTGTCTGGCGGCCTCGTCGGAAATGGTCAGGCTTTTCGCGATCTCGTCCGGCGTGACCACCAGCACGGCGACCTTGCGAATATTCCGGCGTGCGAAAATTGTCCTTGCGCAGGTCGTAGAAAGACTGGATCGCGTCTTCGGCCGGCGCGGGCGGCCTGGCTGGCGTCGGGGGCGGGGAGGATGAAATAATCCGCCTTGCGGGTCTCGTTGGTGAAAAGTGTTGATCGCGGCGAGCATCGACGTCGGGCGTCTTGAGCGCGCCGGTCACAGCGACGCCGATTTGCTGACGCAGCGAGCCCTGGCGCTGTTCGCGCACATAGCTGCGCCTCGCTATAGCCATTGTCGCGCAGGAGTTCGTCCATGCGGCTCTGGTCGAAGGCGCCGTTCAGGCCGGCAAAGGTCTTGTCGGCCTTGATCACCCGGGCGATGTCCGCGTCGGAGATGGCGAGGCCGAGTTTTTTAGCGGTCTGGTCCAGCGCGGCGCCGGTCACGAGCCGGGACAAGACCTGACGGTCGAGGCCGATCTGGCGCGCCTCGTCATTGGTGACCGCGCGCTTGGCCTGACGCTGCAAGCGCTGCAATTCGTTCTGATACTCCGACGCGAAATTGCTGGACGCCGATTTCCTCGTCGCCGATCGTCGCAAGCTGTCCGGCGCGAAAATTGTTGAAGACGTCGCGAATGCCGAAAAAGCCGAAACCGATCACGATCAGGCCGGCAAAAATCCCCAGGATGACGCGGCCGAAAATATTTTTCGACATGACACGCAAACCGTCGAGCATGGGTATTCCCTGGATTTAAGCCCGCGCGAGAAACGCTGGACGAGGTGACGCGGAGCGCCGGGCAAACAGACGCATAAGAGGCGCCGGACTATAGAAACGCCAAGGCCGGCGCGCAACGAATTTGCCGCCATTGACCCCAGCCTTGCGCATTTTACAAGCGGGTTTTGCGTCGATGCGCTTGAATGCCCCCCATTTGCAAGGCCCGCGCGCTCTGCTATCAGCCTTGGTGAAACTTTTAGGGGTCCCTCCATGTCAGAAATCCGTCCGCTCGCCGCCGGCAATTGGAAAATGAACGGCCTGAACGCCTCGCTGGCGGAAATCAAGGCCATTGCCGCCGCGGCGGCCGAGGTCGGCGGCGCCGACCTGCTGATCTGCCCGCCGGCGACCCTGATCCAGGCGGCGGTCGCTGCGGCGGCGGGCCGCATCGCCATTGGCGGTCAGGATTGCCACGCCAAGGCTTCGGGCGCCCATACCGGGGACATTTCGGCCGAGCAGTTGAAGGACAGCGGCGCGACTTTCATCATCGTCGGCCATTCCGAGCGCCGCGCCGATCATGGCGAGAGCGACGCCGTGGTGCAGGCCAAGGCGGAAGCCGCCCTGCGCGCCGGCCTGATCGCCATCGTCTGCGTCGGCGAGACCCAGTTGCAGCGCGAGACCGGCCAGACGCTGGCGGTGGTCGGCGGCCAGATCTCCGGTTCGCTGCCGCATGGAGCGACCGCCGCCAATCTGGTCATCGCCTACGAACCGGTCTGGGCGATCGGCACCGGCCTGACGCCAACCGTCGAGGACGTGGCGGAAGTTCACACCTTCATCCGGCACGAACTGATCGATCTGATGCCTGCGGACGGCGCCAAGGTTCGAATCCTCTATGGCGGTTCGGTCAAGCCCAGCAACGCCCGCGAATTGATGGGCGTCGCCAATGTCAATGGCGCGCTGGTCGGCGGCGCCAGCCTCACGGCCAAGGATTTTCTGGGGATCGCCGGCGGCTTACAAGTAAGGGTTACGGATCGCGGCTCCTCCTTCGAGACGCGAGGCCTGCGGCCTCGCTCCTCAGGATGAGGGGTTAATGCTGCAAAATTCACCCCTCATCCTGAGGAGCGCCTGCAGGGCGCGTCTCGAAGGATGGGCCACACCCCGAATTGCCGCCTTTCTGCGGGCGGCCTTTCCATCGCCGGACTTTTGCGCTAAGACCCGCGCAAAGCGCCGCCGGGCATCTCGCAACGGCGGCTTTCGCGGTTTCTCCGCATTTTGGGATAAAAATATGCAGACGGTTCTCATCGTCGTTCATCTCCTCGTCGTGATCGCGCTGATCGCCACGGTTTTGCTGCAACGCTCCGAAGGCGGGGCCCTTGGCATCGGCGGTGGCGGCGGTGGCGGCGGCGGCTTCTTCACCGGTCGCGGCCAGGCCAATGCGCTGACCCGGGCGACCGCCATTCTCGCCACCCTGTTCTTCATCACCAGTCTGTCGCTGACCATCCTGGCCTCGTATAATCGCTCGCAGAAGTCGATTTTCGAAGCGCCCGCCGCGACCGCGCCCGTCTCGCCTGGGACCACGGCGCCCGTGTCTGCGCCTGACGCCGCCAACGGGACAAGCTTTGTTGACCGGGTCAAGCAGACGGTTTTCGATGGGCTGACGCAGATCGAGAAAAAGATCGGATCCCTGACCGGAGCCAAGCCGGCGGAGCCGGTCTCTCCCGCTGCGCCCGCCGAATCCACGCGCGCTGCGCCTGACGCCGGCCAGCCCAAGGGAACCGTGCTCGACCAGTTGAAGCAGATGGAGAAAAACACTCCGGCGCAGCCGTCGCAGGCCCCGCCGCGGGCGCGATGATCCGGGGCAGGGTCTCCTGACGTTTGCATAAGGGCGTTTGCGAGTTTGTTGGCGTTTTCACAATTCTCCGAGGGGCCGGTTCGCCGGCCCTTCTGCCATAAATCCGGCGGTTGACCGGCGCGTTGGACGCGGCCTGACCCTGATCGGGCGCCGTGCGGCGCCGTGTCCCGCTTCAGCATGAGGCGACACCCGTGGCGCGCTATGTTTTCATTACCGGCGGCGTTGTCTCCTCGCTCGGCAAGGGGCTGGCCTCGGCGGCGCTCGGCGCCATGTTGCAGGCGCGCGGCTATACCGTCAGGCTGCGCAAGCTCGACCCCTATCTGAACGTCGATCCGGGCACCATGTCGCCCTATCAGCACGGCGAATGTTTTGTCACCGACGACGGGGCCGAAACCGACCTCGACCTTGGCCATTACGAGCGCTTCACCGGCCGCTCGGCCAATCGCATGGACAATGTCACCACCGGCCGCATCTATCAGGACATCATTACGCGCGAGAGGCGCGGCGATTATCTTGGCGGCACGGTGCAGGTCATTCCCCATGTCACCAACGCCATCAAGGAATTCATCCTCGACGGCAATGAGGGCTATGATTTCGTGCTGGTCGAGATCGGCGGCACGGTCGGCGACATCGAGGCCATGCCCTTCCTCGAAGCAATTCGCCAACTCGGCAACGACCTGCCGCCGCATCATTGCGTCTATATCCACCTGACCCTGCTGCCTTATATTCCCTCGGCCGGCGAGGTGAAGACCAAGCCGACGCAGCATTCGGTCAAGGAATTGCGCTCGCTCGGCATCCAGCCCGACATCTTGCTGTGCCGCGCCGACCGCGAAATCCCGGTCGAGGAGCGCAGAAAACTCAGCCTGTTCTGCAATGTGCGCGAAATCGGCGGTGATCGAGGCGCTCGACGTCAGCTCCATCTACGACGTGCCGCGCGCCTATCATGCCGCCGGGCTCGATCACGAGGTGTTGGCCGCCTTCGGCATCGAACCGGCGCCGCGCCCCGACATGAGCCGCTGGAACGCGGTGATGGAGCGCGTGCATAATCCCGAAGGCGAAGTGACCATCGCCATCGTCGGCAAATATACCGGCCTCAAGGACGCTTATAAATCGCTGATCGAGGCGCTCGCCCATGGCGGGATCTCGAAATCGCGTCAGGGTCAAGCTCGACTGGATCGAATCGGAGATTTTCGAAAATCAGGACCCGTCGCCCTGGCTCGAACATGTCCATGGCATTCTGGTGCCCGGCGGCTTTGGCGCGCGTGGCTCGGAGGGCAAGATCGCGGCGGCGCGTTTCGCGCGCGAGCGCAAGGTGCCTTATTTCGGCATTTGCTTCGGCATGCAGATGGCGGTGATCGAGGCGGCGCGCTCGCTGGCCGGGATCGAAAAGGCCGGCTCGACCGAATTCGGCCCGACGCCGGAGCCGGTGGTCGGCCTGATGACCGAATGGCTGCGCGGCAATGAGCTTGAAAAGCGCTCCAAGGCGGGCGATCTCGGCGGCACCATGCGGCTCGGCGCCTATGCGGCGGAGTTGAAGCCCGGCTCGCAAATCGCGCAAATCTATGGCACGACCCATATTTCCGAGCGTCACCGCCACCGCTATGAAGTCAACATGGGCTATCGCGAGCGGCTCGAAGAGTGCGGCCTGATCTTTTCCGGCGCCTCGCCTGACGGCCTGCTGCCGGAGACGGTGGAGTTTGCCGACCATCCCTGGTTCATCGGCGTGCAATATCATCCGGAGCTGAAGTCGCGCCCCTTCGAGCCGCATCCGCTTTTCGCCAGTTTTATCGAGGCCGCCAAGGCGCAGAGCCGGCTGGTATAGCTCCGGGAAGACGCTCGCACCCTTCGAGACGCGCCTGAAGGCGCTCCTCAGGGTGAGGGTTCCCGGAACGATTTCATCAACTTCCTCATGGTGAGGAGCGATGCGGAGCATCGCGTCTCGAACCATGGGCAGCCTGGACCAGCCGCCCGCCAAACCGAAAGCCGAAATGCCGCGCAAACTCGTCAGCCTCGCCCTCGTCGCCGCCCGCAAAAGCGAGCTTGTCGCTGGCTGGGAGGGCTTGGGCTTTTCGCTCGATGCGCGGAAGAACGCGGTGTCGCTCGCCGATGGGGCCAGACTCGGAGTTTTTCGCGCCCGACGATTCCGCCGCGACCGGCGTCGAGGATTTGCAGGCCCGCGCCTTCCTTGCCCATTTCGCCGTACGACGCAGCGGCGCGGCTTTGGTGGGTTTGAGCGGCGCGGCGGATGCTTTTTTATCGGTCCGGCCCGAGCCGATGGGCGGGGCCGAATGCTATTTTCAGCTCGCCAGCCCGCATGAAAGCGCGGCGCCGGATCACGCCAATGGCGTTGTGGGCGTCAAGACGCTGACGGCGATTGCCGAGGATCCGGCCGATCATGCGGAATTTCTCGGCAATCTGACCGGCCAGCGCGAAATGGTGGCGACCTCGGCCGGGTTGGAAATGCGCCTTGATGGCGCGACCCGTCTCGATGTGCTGGCGCCGCCGGCTTTCGCCTTTCGCTTCGGCGTCGCGGCGCCGGACGCTTCCGCCTTTCGGCTCAGTGGCCTTGTTTTCGCCGTGAAAAACCTCGACGAGACTGAAATGGTCCTGCGCAAGGCGGGCAATGAGGTCAGAATGCAGGGCGGGCGGCTGCTGGCGGGCGCGCGCGAGGGCGTTTTGATCGCTTTCGAGCCGGTTTAAGGAGAGCAAAGTGTTGGATCAGCCCAGACCGGCGACGGTCGTAACGATCGGAGAAGGGGCGCGCGCCGCTCGTTTCGGCAACGCCTTGCCTTTTGCGCTGATCGCCGGTCCCTGCGCCATGGAAAGCCGCGACCACGCGCTGTTCATGGCCGAGAAGCTGCTTGGGATCACCGAAAAGCTCGGCATTCCCCTGGTGTTCAAAAGCTCGTTCGACAAGGCCAACCGCACCTCGGCTTCGGGCCGGCGCGGGGTCGGGCTCGATGCGGCGCTCAAAGTGTTCGCCGAGATCAAGAGTGCATTCGGCCTGCCCGTGGTCACCGACGTGCATGAAAAGGAGCAATGCGCTGCGGTGGCCGAAGTGGTCGATCTGTTGCAGATCCCGGCTTTCCTGTGCCGCCAGACCGATCTCCTGCTGGCGGCGGCGGCGACCAACAAGCCGGTCAACGTCAAGAAGGGTCAGTTTCTCGCGCCCTGGGACATGAAGAATGTCGCGTCAAAAATCGTCGAGGCTGGCAATCCCAATGTATTGGTGACCGAGCGCGGCGTTTCCTTCGGCTATAATACGCTGGTGACGGATTTTCGCGGCCTGACCATCATGGCCGAGCAGATTGGCGCGCCCGGTGATTTTCGACGCCACCCATAGCGTGCAGCAACCGGGCGGGCAGGGGACATCCTCCGGCGGGCAGCGCGAATTTGTGCCGGTGCTGGCGCGTGCGGCGGTGGCGGTCGGCGTCGCCGGACTGTTCATCGAGACGCATGACGACCCGGACAAGGCCTTTTCCGACGGGCCGAACATGGTTCCGCTCGCCGAAATGCCGGCGCTGCTGGCGCGGTTGGTCGCTTTCGACCGGCTGGCGAAGGGGCTTTAGGCGGCCCCTCATGGTGAGGAGCGCAGCGTCTCGAACCATGGGCAAAAACACAAAGCGTCGGGTGGCTAAATCGTCGAGGCCAACGACTTCCCTGGCCCTTCGAGACAGCCGCCAAGGGGCGGCTTCCTCAGGGTGAGGGTATTGTCGTTGGCCCTGTCAGCCCTTAACCAGGGGAGTTCTCTGACGGCCCCCTCATGGTGAGGAGCGCAGCGTCTCGAACCATGGGCAAAAACACAAAGCGTCGGGTGGGCTGAATCGTCGAGGCTAACAACTCCCTCGCCCTTCGAGACAGCCGCCAAGGGGCGGCTTCCTCAGGGTGAGGGGGTTGTCGTTCGGCCCTGTCAGCCCTTGAGCAAAAACCGGCGGCCCATTGCTTGCAGCGGGCGGGCGTTCATCGGGAAGATCGATTTGAATTTCGCGATGTCGGCGGCGTCCACTTCGATGGGCGTCTCGAAAATATTCCAGTCCACGATTTCCGAACAGGGCGGGGTGGTCAGCGAGCCCTCGTAGCGGAAGCGCCGGTTATTGGTCGGCAGCAGGGCTTCCGGGTTCAGGGGCGCGGCGAGCGGTTTTTTGCCCTCGTTTTCGGGCGCCGCCGCCATGATCGCGGCGAATTCCGCATTGCGCGCCCCGGCCTTCATC
Source organism: uncultured Alphaproteobacteria bacterium (assembly GCA_963813955.1). Lineage (GTDB taxonomy): Bacteria > Pseudomonadota > Alphaproteobacteria > Rhizobiales > Beijerinckiaceae > Rhodoblastus. The sequence goes on from CAWFBN010000028.1 coordinate 9,931, forward strand.
AACACCCCGACGACCGCCAGTTTTCCGGCCTCGTTGGCGTGAACGAAATGCGCCTCCATCGCCGTGCGCTCGCCGCCAAGGGCGTGCTCGCTCGGATGATGGAAGTGGAATTGCTTGAGTTCGAAGGGCTTGCCGTCGAGCAGGATCCCGCCCATGGCGTGACCCTCGGCCTCGATGGTATGGCCATTGTTTTCAATCTCGAAGGCTTCTGGCTTCCATTCGATCCGCAGCGGGCCGACATCGGCAAGGATCGGCTGGATCAGATTGACCGGCGATTGTTCCGATCCGATGGAGCAGGCTTCGAATTTCTTTTCGAGCTTGCCCAGTCGGCGGCGCCGTCCTTGCCCTCATAGACCCATTTCGGCGCGCCTTCGGCCATGGCCAGGCCGGCGCAGATCGGGCAGGTCATAAGTCCAGCGATAAAACCACGGCGATTCAGAGACATCAGCTTTTCCTCCGCAAAGTTTTGCCGCAGGATAGCATGTCATGGGCCGCGTTGAAGCTGGATATTTACCTCACCAGCGATGGTGATGCTGGTGGGGGTGATGGTGGCTGTGGCGATGCTGCTCGTGATGGTGGCGGAAGTCGTTAGCGGAAGCCGGCGCGGCCGCGAAAGCGAAGGCCGAGACAAAAAGGGCGGCGGCGAGCAGGGATCTCAACATGGGCTTTTCCAAAATTCCGGTTCGAGCTTTCGTTGAAAGGGAGGGCGCCAGCGCAAGCTGACGTCCCCGTGGTTGAGGTCTGCCGATCACATCCCGTTATGGTGATGATGGTGGTGATGATGTTCGTGATGGTGGCGATGGTGATGGTGATAGTTTTCGGCGGAAGCCGGAACCGCCGTAAAAGCGAAAGCCGAGACCAGCACAGCCGCTGCGATGAGAGATTTCAGCATGGGCGTTTCCTCCTTTTTGCCCCCAAAACGTCTTTGGGTGTCCCCACTATCGCCGGGCGCGGATGAATGCGAACTGAATTATCCGTGATCAGCGGCCAAAAGTGCGCCAGAACACCAGCGCGGTCATGCAGGCGTTGAGACAGGAAATGACGATCCGCGCCTTGGCCGGGTCGATCCTCCGGCCGTAATGGGCGCCGAAATAGCCGCCGATGATGGCGCCGACGAACAGGATGAAAGTCTGGCGCCAGAGGACGAGGCCGCCGGCAATGAATAAGATCGAGGCCACCGTGTTCATCGCCGAGTTGAGCAAATGGCGCGCCGGCTGCATGGCGGCAAGCGACGCTTTGGTCAGCAGGCTCCAGGCCGCCAGCATCATGATGCCGACCGCGCCGCCGAAATAGCCGCCGTAAACGCCGAGCACGAATTGGCAGATGAGCATCATGTGCGGCGTGATGTGAACGCGCTCGCGCAGCCAGGCGCCGGCCTGCCGGCCGAAGGCGAAGGCCAGGGTGCCAAAAAGCAGCAGGAAGGGCACCAGGAAGGCGAACACGCTTTGCGGCGTCACCAGCAGCAGAATAGCGCCGCACACGCCGCCCAAAACGCTGAGCAGCGCCATGACGCGAAAGCTGACGCCTTCAAAACCCTCAAAATCATGGCGATAGGCATAGGCGCTGGCCAGCGCGCTCGGCACCAGCGCGACGGTCGAGGACGCGTTGGCGTTGAGCGGCGGGACACCCGCCGCCATCAGCGCCGGCAGCGTCACGAAGGAGCCGCCGCCAGCGATGGCGTTCATCGTGCCGGCGACGAGACCCGCGCCGGCGATGAGCAGGATGTCATTCATTCAGGCGCGTCCGAACACGCGGCGGAAAATGGTGTCCACGTGCTTGAGATGATAGCCGAGGTCGAATTTCTCCTCCAGTTCGGCGTCGCTGAGCAGTTTTTTCACATCCGGGTCTTTTTTGAGCAGGTCGAGGAAATCGCCTTCGCCGCGCCACACCGGCATGGCGTTGCGCTGCACGAATTTATAGGCGTCCTCGCGCGAGGCGCCTTTTGCGTCAGCGCCAGCAGCACGCGCTGCGAATGGACGAGGCCGCCGAGCAGGTCGAGATTCTTCTTCATGTTCTGCGGATAGACCAGCAATTTGTCGATCACGCCGGTCAGGCGATGCAGCGCGAAATCCAGCGTCACCGTGGCGTCGGGGCCGATCATGCGCTCGACCGAGCTATGGGAAATGTCGCGTTCATGCCACAGCGCGACATTTTCCAGCGCCGGCGTGACCATGCCGCGCACGAGGCGGGCGAGGCCGGTGAGGTTTTCGGTCAGCACCGGATTGCGCTTGTGCGGCATGGCGGAGGAGCCCTTCTGGCCCTCGGAGAAAAACTCTTCCGCCTCCAGCACTTCGGTGCGCTGCATGTGGCGGATTTCGATGGCGACCCGTTCGATGCACGAGGCCACGACGCCGAGCGTCGCGAAATACATGGCGTGGCGGTCGCGCGGGATGACCTGGGTCGAGACCGGCTCGGGCTTCAGCCCCATTTTGGCCGCGACATGTTCTTCGACGCGCGGATCGATATTGGCGAAAGTCCCGACCGCGCCGGAAATGGCGCAGGTGGCGATCTCTTCGCGGGCGGCGACGAGGCGGGCGCGGCAGCGGGCGAATTCGGCATAAGCCTCGGCCATCTTGAGGCCAAAAGTCACCGGCTCGGCGTGAATGCCATGCGAGCGGCCGATGACGGGGGTGAGCTTGTGCTCGAAGGCGCGCTTTTCGATCGCGGCGAGCAGGGCGTCCACATCGGCGATCAGGATATCGGCGGCGCGGGCCATCTGGACGGAAAACAGGTGTCGAGCACGTCGGAGGAGGTCATGCCCTGATGGATGAAGCGCGAATCCGGCCCGACGAATTCGGCGAGATGGGTCAGGAAGGCGATGACGTCATGCTTGGTGACGCGCTCGATTTCGTCGATGCGGTCGACGTCGAAGGTGACGTGTCCGGCCTTGGCCCAGATGTTTTTCGCGCTCTCCTTGGGGATCACGCCGATTTCGGCGAGGGCGTCGCAGGCGTGGGCCTCGATCTCGAACCAGATCTTGAACCGCGTCTGCGGCTCCCAGATGGAGACCATTTCGGGGCGGGAATAGCGCGGGATCATGGCGATTCTCTCATAGATGCGGGGGCTTCCCTTCTCCCCTTGCGGGAGAAGGTGGCGCGTCAGCGCCGGATGAGGGGGCTAGCGGCGTTCCCCTCATCCGGTCCTTCGGACCACCTTCTCCCGCAAGGGGAGAAGGGAGGCGGGGCCAGCGCTGCTACACTTCTCCGTTTCCCCTAAACGGGGACGGCGGAGAAGGAAAGCCCTCGATTGGTGGATTGATCAGCAGGCGGGCGGGCGCGGCTTCCTGGCCGGTCCGACATCGACCAGAATCTCGTCGCCTTCCGTGCGCACAGGATAGGGATGGAGAATTTTTGGCGTCGCGTGTGTCACACACTTGCCGCTGGTGCAGTCGAAACCCCAATGATGGTGCGGACAGGTGATGATTTTTCCGTCGAACTTCGCATCGCCAAAAGGCACATCCGCATCGGGACAGCGCCCGCGATAGGCTTTGAGTTCATCGCCCGTTGGCCAAACCAATAGCACGCTCTTGCGACCGACATGAAACAAGCCCATGCCGCCTTCTTCCACGGCGCTGGTGTGACAAAGGAAGGTGAAAGCCATCGGGTTCGCCTTCTGAAAGGGAATTTCTGACCGAAAACACGCAAGTTGTGGGCCAACAAAAAGCCGGCCCCGTTTGGGCATGGGTTTTGCTGCTGATTTGCCCGGTGAACCGCGATATAGCTAGCGGACCCTTCTGGAGATTCCGATTCCCATGGCCAATGTGACCTTTTCTTCGCCGTCCCTTTCCCACCCCGTGACAGTCAGCACACCGGCGGGCGATCCCGGAACGCTGCTTGCCCTCGCCAAGGCCAACAAGATCCCAATTCCTTTCGACTGTCAGGACGGGGAATGCGCGTCCTGCCTGGTCGAGGTCGAAGTGCTGCACGAGTCCACGCATGACTTCTGCCTCACCGACAAGGAAAAGGAAATTCTCAAGCAACTCGGCAAGGCGATCAAGTCCGACGTCAAATCCGCCGAGGCTCACGACAGGGCGCCGCATTTCCGTCTGGCTTGCCAATATGTGATCCACGACGAAGACATTATCGTGAGCTTTGCCGGCGACGAGACCCTGCCGGTACAGCAACGCAAATAACGCTCAGACCATCTCGCCGCGCCCGATCAGCGCGGCGAGGCGGATCGCGTCGATATTGGTCTTGTACTGCTCCGGGCCGCCCTTGAACACGGCGGAGCCCGCGACCAGCCAGTTGGCGCCGGCGGCGGCGATGTCTCCGGCGTTGTCGGCGGTGACGCCGCCGTCCACTTCAAGCTCGATCTCACGTCCAGCAATCATCGCCTTGATCCGGCGCAGCTTTTCGAGGCCAGAGCGGATGAATTTCTGGCCGCCGAAGCCGGGGTTCACCGTCATGGCGAGGATGAGATCGACATCGTCGAGCACATAATCGAGCACGTTTTCCGGCGTGGCGGGATTGAGCGAGACGCCGGCCTTTTTGCCAAGCCCGCGAATGGCTTGCAGCGAGCGGTGCAGATGCGGCCCGGCCTCGGCATGGACGACGATCACATCGGCGCCGGCCTTGGCGAAGGCTTCGAGATAGGGATCGGCGGGCGAAATCATCAAATGCACGTCGAAAGGTTTTGTCGTCCATCCGCGCAGGGCCTTGACCACATCGGGGCCGATGGTGATGTTCGGAACGAAATGGCCGTCCATCACGTCGACATGGATAATGTCGGCGCCGGCGGCGTCGATGGCGCGGATTTCCTCGCCCAGACGGGCAAAATCGGCGGCGAGGATGGAAGGGGCGATTTTCAGCGGCCGCATGAGCGCATTTCCTGCTGGAATTGGGGACGCTCGCTCCTACAGGATTGGACCGCCGGCGTCCACTTAGCTTGCAGAGGCTTGGCGCCTATGTTGCAGTGCAGGAAGCGAAGAATCGGGAATGCCCGGAGGAATGCGCAATGCTGAAAGCCGATGTTCTGGTCCTTGGCGCAGGCATTGTCGGGGTCGCGGCGGCGCTGCAAATTCAGGCGCGCGGGCGCGAGGTGGTGCTGGTCGACCGGCGCGGCGCTGGCGAGGAGACCAGTTTCGGCAATGCCGGCATTATCGAGCGCGCCTCGGTCTTTCCCTATCCGTTTCCGCGCGATTTACAGAAACTGGCGGTTTACGCCGTCAACGGCGCCAATGAGGCGCATTACCGGCTCGCCGATCTGCCTGCTTTCGCGCCATGGCTCGCCCGCTATTGGTGGGAAAGCGCGCCGGAACGCGCCGAGAAACACGCGCGTTCGGTCCTGCCGCTGATCGAGAATTGCCTGACCGAACATGAAAAGCTCATGGCCGAGGCGGGGGCGCTCGCCCTTCTGCGCAAGACCGGCTGGTTAAAACTGTTTCGCAGCGAGGAAACATTTGCCGAGGGCCGCGCGGCGGCGGACAAGATCGCGCCATTCGGCTTGAAGACCGCGTTTTATGCCGCCGGAGAATTGGGCAAACTGGAGCCCTCGCTGCATGGCGGGGTCGGCGCCGTGCATTATCTCGACCCGGCCTCGATTTCCGACCCGCTGGCGCTGACCCAAAGCTATGAACGCCTGTTCGAGCAGCGCGGCGGCCGGTTTATGCGTGGCGACGCCAAGACATTCAGGCCCGCCAGCGCCGGTTATGGCGTCGAGACGCAGGAGGGGCCGCTGCTGGCGCGCGAGGCGGTGATCTGTCTCGGGCCATGGTCGGACGTGGTGACCGCGCCTCTCGGCTATGCCGTCCCGATGGCGGTCAAGCGCGGCTATCACATGCATTATGCGCCGCAGGAGGGCGCCGCGCTGGCCACCCGACGCTCGACGCCGACAATGGCTTTCTGCTCGCGCCGATGGCGCGCGGCATCCGCCTGACCACCGGCGCGGAATTCGCGGGCCGCGATACGCCGCCCGATTACGGGCAACTCGACGCCAGCGAGATCATCGCGCGAAAGCTCTTTCCGCTGGCCGGGCGGCTGGATGCCAAACCCTGGATGGGCTGCCGTCCCTGCCTGCCCGACATGCTGCCGATCATCGGCCCGGCGCCGAACCACAAGGGGTTGTGGTTCGATTTCGGCCACCAGCACCACGGCTTGACGCTGTCGGCGATCTCGGGTCGCCTGCTGGCGGAAATGATGACCGGCGAAACGCCCTTCGCCGACCCGGCGCCTTTCCGGCTCGACCGGTTTTAGGGATGACAATCGAAAAGACAGTCCGCGCGATCCTTGGGACGATCCTGATCCTCGCCTTCGCGCCGCCCGGTTGGGCGCAGGAGAAGGACGACGGCTTCGAGACCAAGCATATTTTCGGGTTTACCGAGGGCACGGATGTCGGCGACGCCGGCGACAAGGAACTGGAATTCACCACCACCGGCAGCATCGGCAAGCGCGGCGGCGGGGGTTATAACGCCATCGAACAAAAGGGCGTCTATGAGGGCGCGGCGAGCGACCGCTTCGGATATGAAGTCGGCCCGCTCGGCCTCACGCAGCAAATCGCCAATGTCCCCGGGCTCTCCAACCTGAGCCAGACCAGTTTCTCGGGCGTCGCCGCCGAGCCGAAATATATCTTTGTGAAACGCGGCATCGACGCGCCCTTCGGCCTCGCCGTCTCGGTGGCGCCGGAATGGGACCGGATCGACCCGGTCACCGGCGCTCACGCCAGCAATTTCGTGCTGGAGACGAAACTCTATCTCGACTCGGAACTGATCGAGAAGAAGCTTTATGCCGCCGCCAATCTGATTTATGCGCCGGAAACCGACCGCGAAACCGGCATTGGATTCAGCCAATACGCCCTGACCGGGGCGACGGCCGCGCTGACGTGGCGCATCACGCCGTCAATCGCCATCGGGGCCGAGAGTGAATTTTACCAGGTCTATAATTCGCTCGGCTTCACGGGCCGGACAGGTTCGGCCGCCTATGTCGGCCCGACCCTGTGGGCGCAAATCACGCCGCAAAGCCTTTCGTGTCGCTGGCCTGGTCGGCGCAGGTCGCCGGCAACCCCGCCAACACCAGCCCATCGACGCTCGCCCTCTATAACCAGTCCGACATCGCCCGCGAGCGGGTCCATCTGGTGGTCGGTTTCGCGTTTTGAGCGACTATAAATACAGCTTTAGCGGGGCGGCAAAGCCTGTGGTTCGCATCGCTCGCGAAAACCCTCCGGCGTCGGCGCTTGCTTCAGATGTTTGAGAAAATCCCACGCCGCTTCCAGCCGCGCAGCGCCGTCAGCGGAGAGGCCTTCGCCAAGCCCAAAGCTTTCGCCGCGAACGCAGAGCAGGAAGGCGGGCGGCGGGGTTTTCCAGTCACCTTGCGAAAGACCGCCAGCACCGAAGCGGGCGGAAGCGCGTGGGTGGTGTGGGTCACGCCGTCTTGCGGGAAGATTTCACGAAAGCTGAAAGGCGCGGGCGTGTCCTTGCCGGCGTCGATGAACAGGGCGAGGTCGGCCCCTTGCAGGTCGAGCGCGTGTTCGATCTGGAGCTGGAAATCCTCGATCAAGGTCGCGTTGTCCCAGCCTGACTCGGCGATGCGGGCGAGCAGCAAAGGCCCCAGCCCGTCGTCGCCGCGCGAGACATTGCCCCAGCCGAAAATCACGAGAGTCATGCGGTTTTTCCCTTCTCCCCTTGCGGGAGAAGGTGGCTCGCCGAAGGCGAGACGGATGAGGGGGCTTGCTGGCCGAAGCCCCCTCATCCGGCCCTTCGGGCCACCTTCTCCCGCAAGGGGAGAAGGGAGCTAACCCGCCATATTCTTCCTGCCCCGGCTGACCAGCGCGCCCTCGGCGTCCACCAGTTCGACCTCCAGCGGCATCTGGCCGATGGCGTGGGTGGCGCAGGACAGGCAGGGATCATAGGCGCGGATGGCGATCTCGATATGGTTGAGCAGGCCCTCGGTGATCTCGTGGCCGGTCAGATGCTGCGTCGCCACGCTGCGGATCGACTCGTTCATCGCCTGGTTGTTGTTGGTGGTCGAGACGATGAGATTGCAATAGGTGACGAGATCGTTCTCGGCGACGCGGTAATGGTGGAACAGGGTTCCGCGCGGCGCCTCGATGACGCCGACCGCTTCTTCCCGGCGGTCGCCCTTGTCCGCCATCAGATGCGTCCCGAGAATGTCGGGATCGTCGAGCAGATCGCGCGCCAGTTCGGCTGCGTGCAGCATTTCGATCATGCGCGCCCAATGGAAGAGCAGGGCGCCATGCGCGGGCTTGCCGCCGTTGAAGGCGATAAAACTTTGCCGTTCCGCTTCGGCGAGCGGCGTCGTCAGCCGGTCGCAGATCTGGATGCGCGCCAGCGGGCCGACGCGATACCAGCCGTTGTCGGCGCCGAGCGTGCGGATATGCGGGAATTTCATATAGCTCCAGGGTTTGATGTCTTCCTGAAGCAGGCGTGCGGTAGGTCGCGTAATCGGCGTGGTCGAAAATGGGTCCGCCGTCGGCGTCACGGGCGCGCAAGCCGCCGTGATAGAAGTCGAGCGCGCCGTTCTCGTCGACCATGCCCATCATGTTGGCGCGCGATTCGCCAAAGCTGTTGTAAAACTCCGGCTCCGTCTCGTGGAGTTGCTTGATCAGGCCGACCGCTTCACGGCTCCACTGGATGATCCCGTCGATCTCGTTGCGGAATTCGTCGCGCTCGCCCTGAGCCAGCGCCTTGTTCATGCCGCCGGGAATGACCCCGGTGCCGTGGATGCGCTTGCCGGAAATATGGCGGATGATTTCCTGCCCGAATTTGCGGGTCAGCACGCCTTGTCGCGCGAGATCGGGATAGGCGCCGGCGACGCCGACGATGTTGCGCTTGGCGACCTCGCTGGCGAAGCCAAGCAGCAGGTCGGGCGAGGAAGGTGGAAGAAATGCAGCGCGTGCGATTGCACGATCTGCCCGTAATGCAGCAGCCGCCGCAGCTTTTCCGCCGTCGTCGTCAGCGGCCCGAAACCGGCGATCAGGTCCATCGCCTTGGTGGCCGCGAGCAGATGGCTGACCGGACAGATGCCGCACAGGCGTTGCACCGTGACCGGAACCTCCCAATAGGGGCGGCCCTCGATAAAGGCCTCAAAGCCGCGAAATTCGACAATATGCAGGCGGACCTGATGAATTTTATTGTCGTCGTCGAGCAGGATCGTGACCTTGCCGTGACCTTCGACGCGCGTCACCGGTTCGATGGCGATACGTCGCAGAGTTTGGGGCGCGGCGGCAGTTTCGAGTGCGCTCACGTAAATTCTCCGCTCAATCGTAATGAAGCAGTTGCGGTTCGAGGCGCGGCACGCGCCCGAGGATGAGGTCGGTCAGGTATTTCCAGATGGCGTCGCCCGAGGGCGGGCAGCCGGGCAGAAAATAGTCGACGCGCACGATCTCGTTGATTGGATAAACCTTGTCGAGGGCCGCCGGCAATTCGGGATCGTTGGGGATTTGAACTTCGCCGGCGTCGCTGCGATAGACCTGGTTGAGGATGTCGCCGATTTTCAGGCGGTTGCGCAACGCCGGCACGCCGCCGTTGATCGCGCAGGCGCCCACCGCGACGAGGATTTTCGCATTGGCGCGCAATTCCCTGAGCACATGGACATTTTCCGAATTGCAGACGCCGCCCTCGATCAGCGCGATGTCGCAGGGGCTGCAATGCTTGATGTCGGTGAAAGGCGAACGGTCGAATTCGACCATGTCCGCGAGTTCGAACAGTTTTTCGTCCATGTCGAGAAACGACATGTGGCAGCCGAAGCAGCCGGCCAGCGAGGTGGTGGCGAGCCGGACTTTTATCGGCGCCTTGCCGTGCCGTTCCGTTGCCGTTCACTTGGCATTCTCCGTGATCACGCAGACATTGGCCTCGTCGCCGATGGTGTGGGTGTCGTAAGTGCGCTCGCCGATCGGCGTGGCATAGCCGACCCGCTTGACGATGATCGCGCCGACCGGGCAGATCGTCGCCGCCTTGTCGGTCACGGCGAAATCGCTGTCGACCAGCTTGCCCGTCGGCGAATTGATCACCAGCTTGGCCTTGCCGCCGCGCCCCGCGATGCCGAACACGTTTTTCTTGTCGATATCCTGGCTCGCCCGCACGCAGCGTTCGCACATGATGCAACGATTGCGGTCGATGAGCACGTCGGGATGCGAGCTATCGACCTCGCGGTTGGCGGGATAGAATTCCGCGAAATGCGGGCTCAGCATCTCGTATTCGTAACCCAGCGCCTGCAATTCGCAGTTGCCGCGTCTTCTCGCAGGTCGGACAGAAGTGGTTGCCCTCGATGAACAGCAGTTGCACCAGCGACCGCCGCATCGCGTTGAGTTCGGGCGTGTCGATGTCGACTTCCTGACCGGCCGCCGCCTTGAAGGTGCAGGCGGCGTGGGTGCGGCCATTGACGACCACGGTGCAGAGCTTGCAGCCGCCATGCGGCTTGAGGTCGGGATGATGGCACAGATGCGGGATGAAGACGCCCGCCGCCTTCGCCGCTTCGAGGATGGTCTGGCCGGGCTTGAACGGCACCGGCAGGTCGTCGAT
>CAWFBN010000029.1:0-3653 GCA_963813955.1 uncultured Alphaproteobacteria bacterium
CGTTCCCCAGTTGTTGCAACAGCAGCAGGGTTATGGGCAGGGTGGCTTCGGCCAGCAGGGATCGGGCTGGCAGGGCCAGTCCGCCTACGGAAACGCCCAGCAGAACACCGGGCCGTTCGGACAGCACCAACATCAGCATCAGCGGCAGCTAAGCCCGCAGGACGTAAATGAAATCGCGCGGCAACTGGCTGAAGTCATTCCGCTCGCCTACGGCCAGCGCATGTGACCTGTCTCCGGAACTCAAGCGTTTTCTTCACGCGGACAGGTATTCACGTCGCTTGAAAACGCATTTGCGGGCGGGATTTTCCCGCCCGTTTTCCCCAGTTTCATGATCAGTTCAGCCATCAGGAGCGCAAAATGGCTCAATCTCAACGGGGCGCGCCGACCTCCCAAAATCCGGGCTTAACCAATCCAGGATTTACTCCAGGCTCGGAAAACCCGGCCGGAGGCCTGCGCTTTGAATCCTTTGGGGTGCAGGAAGTTCTGCAAGACATCATGCCGGTGCTGGCGCGCCTGCAAAAGCGCGCGCCGCACATGCCTCAACCGGCGCCCTCCGGTCCATTGCCGGCGGAAATGACCGCGGCTGTCGCGCTGGCCGCCGACATGGCCGCCGACAGCTTGCGGCGTCTCACCGCCTATCTTGACGCCCATGCCGCAAAATTCGAGACGCTCGAAAATTGCGTTCCGGCAGTCACGACGGCGGCTCATGCGCTGGCGGCTCGCGATTATGCGCGATCCTTCACCTTGATTTTCGATGTCTACCGGACCATCGCCGTTTTACGCGCCGAAGATCCGGACCTGCCTTTGCCGGCATCCATCAAACCCGGCGAAATGACGCGCGGCGACAGCGGGGCGCCGGACGCCTCTTCGCCGAAGCCGGCGCATTAGCGTTTCAGCGTGGGTGTAACCCTGCCGCCCGAGTCAATAAAAATAAATTGATGTGAAGCGTCAGCGGCTTATCATATAATTGGCATGGCGTTTGCTCGTTCTCCGTTTACTGTGTCGCTAGCGCAGTGAACGGAGGATCGAGTGGTGTCGCATTCCGTGGGACTTCCAAGATATGCTGGCGTCAACGTTGGCGCCTTCTCCGGCTGCGGCTTTTTTCCCGGCGAAAAACCTGACGCCGGGCGGAATCCCGATCAGGAACCGCGCAAGCAGGCTCTGGCCGTAGCTCAATTGCGGCGACGGTTAGCGCGGGAATTCCACTCGCATCATTCGCATCGCGTCATCTCGGGGCTCATCAGCCTGCTCGACCTTTGTGGACAGGCCAACGGCAAATCGCGCGGGGCGGGTCAGGCGCTCGGTGAGATCCAAGCCAATCTGCATGCAGCGGAGCGCCAGCCGCGCGCCACCTTGCGCGCCCTTGGCGGAAGGCCACTGCGCTGCGCCGAGGCGCCGCAGCTTTATGCAATCCTGCTCAATATTTGTATACGCGCGGGGATGGAGCGCCTGCCTGAATTGTTTCTTCTGCCGGTTGCCGGCATGAACGCCTATGCCCTCGGCGGCCCGGACAATGCCTGCATTTCTGTCACCGAGGGCCTGCTTCACGGTCTTTCGCATGAAGAAATCGCCGGCATTTTCGCCCATGAGGTTGGCCATATTCTCCACCACGATACGGGCGCGATGAGTTGGGCCGCCGCCATCGAGGGCGAAATCACCCATTCAGCGCTGCGCGGTATCGCCGAACTGACGGCGCGGGGCAGGGACCATGCGACAACCGCGCCACTCGCCATGCTGCTCGCCGCCGCGCCTGCGCTGGCGCGCCTGCTGTTTCTGGCGCTGTCGCGAGTGCGGGAGTTTGCAGCCGACGCCCTCGCGCAGGATCTGATCGACCATCCGAGGGCTCTGGCGGCGGCCTTGTGCAAGCTGGAATATTTCCATACCGGGCTTTCGCCCTTCCACGCCCATGTACAGGAACACGCGCAGGCGCGCTCATGGCGCACCCATCCCGGCACCTGGGAGCGGCTGTCCCACATCGGGTGAAGAGTTGCCTTGGCGTGATTTCTTCGCTATTTTTCTTTCATGACCAAAAACGACGCACTTGCGCAAGCGCGACAGGAACACGCACGGCTCGGCGAGGAAATCGCCGCCCATGATCGCGCCTATTATCAGAACGACGCGCCGAAGATCACCGACGCGGAGTATGACGACCTCCGCCGCCGTTACGTGGCGCTGGAAACAGAGTTTCCTGAACTGGCCGATGACGAGTTGCTGAGTCGGAAGGTCGGCGCGGCCCCGGCGGAAAAATTCGCCAAGATCACCCATGCCGTTCCCATGCTGTCGCTCGGCAATATCTTCTCCGACGACGAACTGGTCGAATTTGTCGCGCGCGTAAAACGCTTTCTCGGACGGCCGACCGAGGCGCCGCTGGCGTTTACCGCCGAGCCGAAGATTGACGGGCTGTCCTGCAATCTGCGTTATGAAAACGGCGTTCTGGTCAGCGCGGCGACGCGCGGCGACGGTTTTACCGGCGAGGACGTGACCGCCAACGCGCGCACTCTGCGCGACATTCCCCAGACTTTGCCGGAAATGGCGCCGGAAATTCTCGATGTGCGCGGCGAAGTCTATATGACCCACGCCGATTTCGCCGCCCTCAATCAACGGCAGGCGGCGCAGGGCAAGCCGGTGTTCGCCAATCCCCGCAACGCCGCAGCGGGATCGCTGCGCCAGCTCGATTTGGGCGTAACGGCGCAAAGGCCGCTGCGGTTTTTCGCCTATGCCTGGGGGCAAGTTTCGACGTCGCCCGCCGACACGCAAATGGGCATGATGCTGGCGTTCCGCAGGCTTGGCTTTATTGTCAATCCGCTGACAGTGCTCTGTCAAAGTACAGAAGAAATGCTGGCGAATTCCGCGACATCGAAAGCCGTCGCGCCACGCTCGGCTATGACATCGACGGTGTCGTCTACAAAGTGGACGACCTCGCGCTTCCAGCAGCGCCTCGGCTTCGTGTCGCGCGCCCCCCGATGGGCCACAGCGCAAAATTCCCGGCCGAAAGGGCGACCAGCACCGGTGCGCGACATCGAAGTGCAGGTTGGACGCACCGGCACGCTGACGCCGGTGGCGCGCCCTCGATCCGGTGACGGTGGGCGGCGTCGTCGTCTCCAATGCGACTTTGCACAATGAAGACGAGATTGCGCGAAAGGACGTGCGCGTTGGCGACACGGTGATCGTGCAGCGCGCCGGCGACGTGATTCCGCAAATCGTCGGCGTCGTGCTGGACAAACGCCCGGCGGGCGCCAAGCCCTATGTTTTCCCGGTTGTCTGCCCCGCCTGCGGTTCGGCGGCTTTGCGCGAAATCGATCCTAAAACCGGCGAGGCCGACGTGGCGCGCCGCTGTACCGGGACACTGGTTTGCCCCGCGCAGGCGGTGGAGAGGCTGCGCCATTTTTGCTCGCGCAACGCCTTCGACATCGAAGGTCTAGGCGACAAGCAGATCGCGTTTTTTTACGAGAAGGGGCTCATCAGGACACCCGCCGATATTTTCACCTTGCAGGAGCGTGACAAGGCCAGCCTCTCCCGGATTGAGAATTTCGAAGGCTTCGGAAAAACTCTCGACCCGAAAACTGTTCGACGCCATCGAGGCGCGGCGCGAGATCGTGCTGAACCGGTTCATTTATGCGCTGGGCATCCGCCATGTCGGCGAGACCAACGCC
>CAWFBN010000030.1:0-3349 GCA_963813955.1 uncultured Alphaproteobacteria bacterium
TGAACGAGCTTTGCCTTGAGTGCAAATACTAGTATTTTGTCACAATTTCAAATATGTTGCTGGGCGCCTCTGATATAATGATACTTGTCATGGCGCTTTGATAAACTGTGTTTAAGAGTTTTGTTTATTTCATAGGCCCATGTTAAAATTTAGCGCGCGTCGGTTTTGTAGTGCCTGCGTCGCATTATTCAAACTGGGAGGAATGCCATGATCCGTCCATTTTTGATCGTTGCGGCGTCCACCGCGTTTATTGTGTCATCTCCCGCCGCCTTCGCACAGCAAGCAGGCGGCTCCGCGGCAGAAGCCAAAGCTATGTTGGAGAAGGCAGTCGCAGCCGTGAAAGAAAACAAGACCAAAGCTCTCGATATGTTCAAACAAAGGAGAGGGCGGCTTTCTCTATAGGCGAACTTATACGTTTTTTGTAGCACTTGAGACAGCTGGCGTAATCGTTGCCATAGGGTGAGGCTAACCCGTAGCAATATCCTTCAAAGGGATGTGAGGAGCGGGAAGGTACTACACTTATCCGTAAGGTGTTTGGCCTCGAACTTTATGACAAGAGCCGAAGGTCAATTCACCGAGGTTGATTATATGTTCCCGAGAATGGGCCCCGACAAAACACCGGTTCCAAAAATCAGTTTGGTGACCAAGGCGGGTGATTTGGGCTGCGGCGTGGGTTACTACAAGTAAGACCGTTTGCAGCATCGACTATGATGAAAACTTCGCTTCCCGCCGTTTTTGCGATCTCCAGGGCGGGAACCAAGCGAGTTCAGCGCCGCTCCAATCCGCTTGCCCCGGTTGCCTAATTCTAGAGCCTCCCTTACCGCGAAAGCTTCCTGGGGACTTTGCGGTCGAGCAGCGACGTCTTTTTGGTGTCGGGCAGGAAATAATAGACGAGCAGCGAGCAGAAAATCACGCCGCTGGCGTAAAAAAAAAAGCCGCTTTCCAGGCCCTGCTGCTTGAACAACAGCGCGACGTATTCGGCCGGCGCCGCCGAAGATCGAGACCGCCAGCGCATAAGGCAGGCCGACGCCGGTGGCGCGCAAGGCGGCCGGAAAGATTTCGGCCTTCACCACCGCATTGATCGAGGTGTAGGCGCGGGCGATCAGCCAGTCGAGCGCCACCAGGCAGAAAGCCTGCCATGGGCCTGCGCCGTGCTGCATGCGCCGTCAGCAGCGGCACCGTGCCGAGCGTTCCCATGGATCCCGAAAGCCAGCAGCAGGGGACGCGGCCGACGCGATCGGACAACGCGCCATAGATCGGTTGCAAGATCATCGCGAAGAGCAGCGAGGCGGCGATACCCACGTGGTCTGCGCGTCGCTCAGGCCGACCGAAAGTTTCAGGAATTTCTGCATGTAGATCGTGTAGACATAAAAGGCCAGCGTGCCTCCCATGGTCAGGCCGACGACGATCAGCGCCTCGCGCGGGTGCGCCCAGAGGACGCGCAGATCGCCGCCAGGCCGGGCGGCTCGGCTTGCGTGTCGGCTGCGCGGAAGGCTGGCGTTTCTCGCAGGTCGCGCCGCATCCACAGCGCCAACAGCGCCAGCCCGCGCCGATCACGAAGGGGATGCGCCAGCCGAAGGCGCGCAGCGCTCCGGCGTCAGCAGCCAGTTTTGCAGCACCAGCAACACGCCCAGCGCCGTCAACTGGCCGCCGATCAGCGTCACGTAGAGGAAGCTGGAGTAAAAGCCGCGCCGACCCGAGATCGGACATCTCCGAAACATAGGTGGCGCTGGCGCCATATTCGCCGCCGAGGCTCAGGCCTTGCGTCAGGCGCGCGAGAATCCAGCAGGGTCGGCGCCCAGACGCCGATCTGGGCATAAACCGGCGTCACGGCGATGGCCAGCGAACCGCCGCACATCATCAGCACCGAGAGCATCAGCGACAGGCGACGCCCAAAACGGTCGCCGATATAGCCGAACAGCCAGCCGCCGACCGGGCGCATGAAAAAGCCCAGCGCGAAAACGCCCGCCGAGAACAGCATTTGCGCGAGTTTGTCGGTCCCGGGAAAAACTGCCGGCGCGAAATAGAGCGAAAAAGCCGCGTAGACGTAAAAATCGTAATATTCGACCAGATTGCCGAGCGAGCCGACAAAAATGGCCTTGAGCCGCGAGGGATCGATTTTTTTGTCATTCGCCATGATGTCCCCCGCCCCGATCAAGACGTCGGAGGGACAGAATGCGAAAACATCGGTCGGAAATCAAATTTTCGGAAAAGCCGGAATGGCGATAAAGCCGTTTCGTCGCGTCGGGCGGGCGGCCCGCCGCCCCCCGAAGGAGCGGCGCGGAATGCGCTTATTTCGGCGCCAGCACCATGATCATCTGGCGGCCTTCCATCGACGGCTCCAATTCGATCTTGGCGAAAGTCAGGGTTTCCGCCTTGACGCGCTCGAGCACACGGTAGCCGAGTTCCTGATGGGCCATTTCGCGGCCACGGAAGCGCAGGACGAACTTGACCTTGTCGCCCTCGTCGAAGAAGCGTCGCACGGCCTTCATCTTCGTCTCGTAATCATGGTCGTCAATGCCGGGACGCAGCTTGATTTCCTTGATTTCGACGATTTTCTGCTTCTTGCGGGCCTCGGCGGCCTTTTTCTGCTCGTTGAAACGGAATTTTCCGTAATCGAGGATTTTGCAGACCGGCGGATTGGCGTTGGGGACGATCTCCACCAGATCGAGCCCGTCTTCTTCCGACAGGCGCAGAGCTTCGACAATGTCGATCACCCCGCAATTCTGGCCTTCCGCATCGATCAACTGGACTTCGCGGGACGCGAATTTCCCGGTTGATCGATGCGGAAGGCCAGAATCGCGGGGTGGTCGACATTGTCGAAGCTCTGCGCCTGTCGGAAGAAGACGGGCTCGATCTGGTGGAAATCGTCCCCAACGCCAATCCGCCGGTCTGCAAAATTCTCGATTACGGAAAATTCCGTTTCAACGAGCAGAAAAAGGCCGCCGAGGCCCGCAAGAAGCAGAAGATCGTCGAGATCAAGGAAATCAAGCTGCGTCCCGGCATTGACGACCATGATTACGAGACGAAGATGAAGGCCGTGCGCCGCTTCTTCGACGAGGGCGACAAGGTCAAGTTCGTCCTGCGCTTCCGTGGCCGCGAAATGGCCCATCAGGAACTCGGCTTCCGGGTGCTCGAGCGCGTCAAGGCCGAAACCCTGCCTTTCGCCAAGATCGAGCTGGAGCCGTCGATGGAAGGCCGCCCAGATGATCATGGTGCTGGCGCCGAAATAACGCATTCCGCGCCGCTCCTTTTGGGGGCGCGGGCCGCTCGCCCGACGCAGCGGGAAAGAATTTGCTTTCCGATCGCTGCTCCATTCTGTCCCTCCGAAAGTGAGACGGAGTGGGGC
>CAWFBN010000031.1:0-21320 GCA_963813955.1 uncultured Alphaproteobacteria bacterium
GTCGTCACTCATTACGCCCTGCCGACCCTGTGGCCGGTGATGATCGCCAACAGCCTGATGGCCGTGGTCGGCGATGTGTTCGGCCCTGCCGTGGCTGCGCTGACTCTCGGACTTTATGCGCATAAGCAGCTTGCGCGGCGCATGGGGCGCAACTCGGCCTTCGACCATGCCGGCAATGTCGCCATCGCGCTGGCGGCGGCGGCGGTTGGTTCGCTGTTTTCCCAGCGCGCCGTGTTCCTGCTGGTTCCTGTCTTCGCCTTGCTGGCGAGCCTTGCCGTCCTGTCGATACCGGCGGCCTCGATTGACTATGACCGGGCGCGCGACATGGAAGCTGGCGGGAAGGAAGGCCCCGTCGGGTTTGCCATCCTGTTCACCTCGCGTCCGCTGATGATTTTCGGCCTCTGCGTGATGTTGTTTCATTTCGCCAATGCGCCGCTGCTGCCGCTGGTCGGCCAAAAGCTCGCCGCCGCGCATCCCAAGGAGGCGACGGCCATGATGTCGGCTTGCATCGTCGCCGCGCAAATGGTGATGCTGCCCATCGCCTTGCTGGTCGGGAGCAAGGCCGACATCTGGGGACGCAAGCCGCTTTTTCTGGCCGGCTTCGCCATCCTGCCGCTGCGCGCCGTGCTTTACACGCTGTCGGACGACAGCGCCTGGCTGATCGGGGTGCAATTGCTCGATGGCGTGGGGGCGGGCATTTTCGGCGCGCTGGCGCCGCTGGTCGTCGCCGATATCATGCGGGGGACCGGGCGGTTTAACCTTGCCCTCGGCGCCATCGCCACGACGCAGGGGATCGGCGCCTCGGTGAGCGGACTGGCGGCGGGCGAGATTGTCGATCATTTTGGCTATGCCGCCACTTTTCTCTCGCTCGGTGCGGCGGCGCTGGCGGCGTTGATCGTTTTTATCTCTTTATGCCCGAAACCGCCGAAGCTCCGCCTGAGAGGAAAACAGAAAGTGCAATCGGCGGCCGAGTTTACCCTGGACCACGCAACGGCCGTCGCGGCCATAGTGATTTTCCTCGCGACCTATCTGGTCATCGCGATTGGGAAGCTACCTTATTATCAACTCGACCGTGCGGGCGCGGCGCTGCTGGGCGCCAGCCTGATGGTCGCCTGTGGCGTCATGTCGCTGGATCAGGCCACTCGCGCGATTGATTTCGACACCATCACCTTGCTGCTCGGCATGATGATCGTCGTCGCCAACCTGCGGCTCTCGGGCTTTTTCCGGCTGGTGAGCCATTTCGCGGCGCGCGCGCGCAGGCCGCTGTTCCTGCTGCTGGCCATCGTGTTTGTCGCCGGCGCCTTGTCGGCCTTTCTCGTCAACGACGCCGTCTGTCTGGCGATGACGCCGCTGATTCTCGATCTGGTCACGCGGCTCAAGCGCGATCCGGTTCCCTATCTGCTGGCCCTCGCCATGGCCTCGAATGTCGGCAGCGTCGCCACCATCACCGGCAACCCGCAAAACATGATCATCGGCTCGTTGTCGCATATCCCTTATGGCGCCTTTGCCGCCGCCCTGTGGCCGGTTGCGGCGGTCGGACTTGTGCTGACGGCGGCGCTGATCGCCTTGGTCTATCGGCGCGAGTTTTTGACGCGGGAGCGGCTCCCCCGCTTTGAGCCCCTGCCGGGCCGCGCCCATAAATTTCTGATGTTCAAGGCGGTTGGCGTCACCGTGGCGATGATGGTTTTATTCTTCGCCGGTCAGCCCGTCGCCAAGGTGGCGATTGTCGGCGGCGCGCTGCTGCTGCTCACGCGCAGGGTCAAGGCCGAACGCATTTATCGTGAAATCGACGGGCCGCTGCTGCTGATGTTCGCCGGATTATTCGTGGTTGTCGCCGGGCTTGAAGCGGCCGTCGTGACGCCCGACGTCATCGCCGCTGCGGCGCGCTATAATATGGACGCCCTGCCTGTCCTCGCGACGGTCACGGCGGTTTTGTCCAATCTGGTCAGCAATGTTCCGGCGGTTCTGGTGCTGAAACCTTTCGTCGCCGCCTCGGACGATCCCCGGCGCGCCTGGCTGATCGTCGCCATGGCCTCGACGCTGGCCGGGAATTTCACCCTTATCGGCTCGGTCGCCAATCTGATTGTCGCGCAACGGGCGCGCTCCGCCGGGGTCATCATTGGCTTCTGGAGCTATTTCAAACTCGGCGCCCCGCTGACTTTGCTGACCATCCTGTTCGGCGCGTGGATGCTGTGATGGCAACAATTAGGCAAATCAGACGTTGAGCTAACGCCAGCCTCATGGCGAAATCAGGAGACCCAAAAATGGAACCCTCCAACCCGATGGGCACGGACGGTTTCGAATTCGTCGAATTCGCCCATCCCGAGCCAGAGAAACTGGCGCCGTGTTCGAACTGATGGGTTTTTCGGCGGTGGCGCTGCATCGCGCGAAAAATGTCACGCTCTATCGTCAGGGCGGCGTCAATTACCTTGTGAGCGCCGAACCCGGCAGCTTCGCCGCCGATTTCGCGGCAATCCACGGTCCGTCAGCCTGCGGCATGGGTTTCCGCGTGCTCGACGCCGATCTTGCCTTCCAGCGCGCCATCGCGATGGGCGTCAAGCCCGCGTCGCCCGATGCCGGGCTGACGCTGAACATCCCGGCGATTGAAGGCGTCGGCGGCGCGGCCATCTATTTCGTCGACCGCTATGGCGATAAAGGCTCGATCTGGGACGACGATTTTATCTGGACGGCGGCGCGCGATCCCCGCCCGAGGGGGCCGGGCTCCAGATCATCGATCACTTGACCCACAACGTCTATCGCGGGCGCATGGATTATTGGGCGGACTGGTACCAACGCCTCTTCAACTTCCGCCAGATCCGCTTCTTCGACATCGAGGGCAAGCTCACGGGGCTGCATTCGCGCGCCATGACCAGTCCCTGCGGAAAAATCCGCATTCCGATCAACGAGAGCGCCGACGTGAACAGTCAGATCGAGGAATATCTTCACGCCTACAAGGGCGAGGGAATCCAGCATATCGCCTGCGGCTGCCGGGACATTTTTGAGACGGTCGCGACGCTGCGCCGGGAGGGACTGGAGTTCATGCCGCCGCCGCCGGAGGCTTACTACGCCCGGATCGGCGAGCGCATCCCTGGCCATGGCGAGCCCATCGACCGGTTGAAGGAACTCGGCATTCTGATCGACGGCGAATCGAGGGGGGCGCGCCCAAACTGCTGCTGCAGATTTTTTCCAAAACCATGATCGGTCCGATTTTCTTCGAGTTCATCGAGCGCAAGGGCGACGAGGGTTTTGGCGAAGGCAATTTTCGCGCATTGTTTGAATCGATCGAGCAGGATCAGGTTTTGCGCGGGGTGTTGAAGCTCAAGAGCGGAGTAGCGCCGATGGCCGCCACGCCGGAAGGCTATATGCCGGGTTTTGGCAATGATTTCGAGACGGAAGCGCTGGCCGGGGCTTTGCCCGTCGGCCAGAATTCGCCGCAGCGCTGCCCTTACGGACTCTATGCCGAGCAACTGTCGGGCTCGCCCTTCACGGCGCCGCGCGGCGCCAATGAGCGGTCCTGGCTCTATCGCATCCGTCCTTCTGTCCGCCACACCGGGCGGTTCGAGAAGGCCGACACCCCCTATTGGCAAACCGCGCCGGTCCCCCGCAAGCACGACCGGCCGATCGGCCAGCTCCGCTGGAGCCCGCCTCCGATTCCCAATGCCAAAACTCAACTTTGTCGCTGGCGTCCGCACCATGACCACGGCGGGCGACGTCAACACCCAGACCGGCCTGTCGACGGGCCTTTATTTTGTCACGCAGTCGATGTTCGACGATTATTTCTACAATGCCGACGGCGAACTTCTCATCGTGCCGCAGCAGGGTTCGCTCGTGTTCGCGACCGAATTCGGACGCATTGCGCTCATTCCGGGCGAAATTGGCGTCATTCCACGCGGCGTCAAATTCAAGGTCGAACTCGTCCACGGTCCCGCGCGAGGATATTTGTGCGAGAATTACGGCGCGAAATTCACCCTTCCCAACCGTGGTCCAATCGGCGCCAATTGTCTGGCCAATCCGCGCGATTTCAAGACGCCCGTCGCCGCCTTCGAGGACCGCGAGGCGGCTTGCCGGCTGACGGTCAAATGGTGCGGCGCGTTCTACTGCTTGCGAGATCGGCCATTCCCCGCTCGACGTCGTCGCCTGGCATGGCAATTACGCGCCTTACAAATATGATTTGAGACGCTTCTCGCCTGTCGGGGCGCTGTTGTTCGATCACCCCGATCCCTCGATCTTCTCGGTGCTGACCGCGCCATCGGGCGAGGAAGGAACGGCGAATATCGACTTCGTGATCTTTCCGGAGCGCTGGCAGGTCGCGGAGCATTCCTTCCGCCCGCCGTGGTATCACATGAATATCATGAGCGAATTCATGGGTTTGATTTTTGGCCAGTATGACGCCAAGCCCGAGGGCTTCGCGCCGGGCGCCATGTCGCTGCATAATTGCATGCTGCCCCATGGCCCCGACGCCACCGCCTTCGACCGCGCCTCGCAAGCTGCGCTCGAGCCGGTCAAACTAACGAATACCTTGGCTTTCATGTTCGAAACGCGCTTTCCTCAGCACCTGACCCATTACGCCGCCACGCTCGAGACGCTGCAGGAGGACTATGCCGACTGCTGGTCGGGCCTCGGCAAGAGATTCGATGGCAAACCATGAAACTGGCGTCGCTCAGGCACGGACGGGACGGCCAACTCGTGGTCGTATCCAGGGATCTTACGCGCGCCGTGATTGCGGGGCCTGTTGCGCCGACCCTTCAGGCCGCGCTCGACGACTGGGCGCATGTTGCGCCAAAGCTCGCGCTGCTTGCGGAGCAGGTGGAGGCCTTCTCCATCGAGACCATTCGTTTTCGCGAGCATGGTTGCGCCTCGCCCTTGCCGCGCGCCTACCAATGGGCCGACGGTTCGGCCTATGTGAATCACGTGTTGCTCGCCCGAAAGGCGCGAGCGGCGGAGATGCCGCCCTCCTTCTGGACCGACCCGCTGATGTATCAGGGCGGCTCCAATTCGTTTCTCGGCCCGCGCGATCCGATCCCGCTGCCGAAGGACGACAGTCTTGGGCTCGATCTCGAAGCGGAAATCGCCGTGGTCACCGACGATGTGCCGATGGGCGTCGATGAGCGGGCGGCGCGCGCGCACATCAAGCTGGTGATGCTGGTCAATGACGTGACGCTGCGCGGATTGACGGGCCCCGAACTGGCCAAGGGATTTGGCTTCTACCAATCAAAACCCTCCTCGGCCTTTTCGCCCGTGGCGGTGACGCCTGACGAGTTGGGCGACGCCTGGGACGGCGCGAAGCTCAACCTGCCGCTGCTCTCCTTCATCAATGGCGCGCCGCTGGGGCGGCCCAACGCCGGGGTCGACATGATCTTTGATTTTGGCCGGCTGATCGCCCATGCGGCCCGCACGCGCGCGCTGTCGGCAGGGTCGATCATCGGCTCGGGCACGGTGTCGAACCGCGCCGCCGATGGCGGTCCCGGCATGCCGATCGCGGCCGGCGGCGTCGGCTATTCGTGTCTGGCCGAACTCAGGGTGGTCGAGCGCCTGCGGGAAGGCGAAAGCCGCACGCCCTTCCTGAAATCCGGCGACAGCCTGCGCATCGAAATGCGCGATGAGCGCGGCCATTCGATTTTCGGCGCCATCGAGCAGCAAGTTTGTTGAGGGAATTGAGCCGCTGTGGAAACGCGCGCCCTAAAACTCGACGCCATTCTCGAGACGGCGCTCTATGTCGAGGACCTCGACCGCGCGCGCCTTTTTTTTCAAGGGATTTTTGGCCTTTCCGAGCTTTATTGCGACCGGCGGATGTGCGCGCTGAGCGTGGCTCCGCAAAATGTGTTGTTGCTGTTCGTGCAGGGGGAATTGAATGAAACGGCCGTGCTTCCCGGCGGCACGATTCCGCCGCATGACGGCGGCGGCAGGGTGCACGTCGCATTCGCCATCCCCGCGCAAGATCTCGCGGCGTGGGAAAGTCGGCTGACGGATAACAATGTCGCCGTCGAAGGCCGCACGCGCTGGCCCCGGGGCGGAACCAGCATTTATTTCCGCGATCCGGACGGACATTTGCTCGAACTGGCGACGCCCGGCCTGTGGGCGACCTATTGAGGGATGCGCGCCGCAACCCGCAGCCCTCGACGGCGTTGATCGTGCTGCGGTAAACCGCCCTGAGTCCCCGGAGCGGCGACGCCGCGTTTGAACGCAACCGAAAAACAGGGAGGTGGGCGATGACAGATGTCAGCTTGACTGCCGGCGGGCGCGCGAGCGCTCATGTTACGGGCGAGGAAATTGCAGCTCTGGCCGCGACGCTTCGCGGGCGAGCTTGCCAGCAGGGCGAACCCGGCTTCGACGAGGCGCGGACGATCTGGAACGCCATGATCGACCGGCGTCCCGGAATCGTCGTGCGTTGCGCCGGCGCCGCCGATGTCATGCACGCGGTCGATTTCGCGCGCGACCACGGCCTGTCCATCGCCGTGAAGGGCGCGGGACACAACATCGCCGGCAACGCCGTTTGCGACGATGGTTTGATGATTGATTTGTCGCCGATGACTTCTGTGCGGGTTGACCCGAATGAGCGGGTCGCCTGGGTCGAACCGGGCGTGACGCTCGGCGCGCTCGACCGGGAAACGCAAGCCTTTGGGCTGGTGGTTCCGACCGGCATCAATTCCACCACCGGAATCGCCGGACTGACGCTGGGCGGCGGCTTCGGCTGGACCACGCGCAAGTTCGGGCTGACCATAGACAATCTGCTCGCCGCCGACGTCGTCACCGCCGACGGGCTACTTGTGCGCGCCAGCGAAGACGGGGACCGCGATTTATTCTGGGCTATTCGCGGCGGCGGCGGCAATTTCGGCGTCGTCACCGCTTTCGAGTTCAGGCTCAACCCGCTCGGCCCCGACGTGCTGGCGGGCCTCGTCGTGCATCCCTTCGACAACGCCGGCGACTTGTTGCGGAGTTACCGTGAGGCCGTGGCCGAAGCGCCCGATGAGTTGACCTGCTGGGTCGTGATGCGCAAGGCGCCGCCGCTGCCTTTCCTGCCCCCGGAATGGCACGGGCGGGAGGTGCTCGTTTTCGCCATGTGCTATGCGGGCGACCTGGAAAAAGGCGAAAAGGCCACGGCGCCGCTGCGGCGGCTCGGCGCGCCCATCGCCGATGTCGTCGGCCGCCAGAGCTTTGTCGGCTGGCAGTCGGCTTTCGATCCGCTTCTCACGCCCGGCGCGCGCAATTACTGGAAAAGTCACGATTTCGATGCGCTGTCCGACGGCGCGATTGAAACCATGCTCGCCAGCGTTGGCGATCTGCCAACGCCCGAATGTGAGATTTTCATCGCCCATCTTGGCGGCGCCATGGCGCGGGTGTCGCCGGAGGCCACGCCCTATCCGAGTCGCAACGCCCATTTCACCATGAACGTGCATACGCGCTGGCGTGACGCCAAAGACGATGCGGCGTGCATGGAATGGGCGCGGGCTTTGTTCAAGGCGGAAGAGCCCTACGCCACCGGGCGCGCTTATGTGAACTTCATGCCTGCGGATGAAGAAGACCGCATCGAGCGCTCCTATGGCGAAAACTATCGCCGGCTGGCGGAGTTGAAGCATCGCTACGACCCGGACAACCTGTTCCGGCTGAACCAGAACATCCGGCCGCTTCATTGAGCCGACAAGCGACCCTCAACGGCGCAAAAAGTTGCGCCGTTACCGCTGGAACACCACGGTCTTGGCGCCATTGGCGATGACCCGGTGTTCGACATGGAACTTGACCGCGCGCGAAAGAACCAGATTTTCGATGTCGCGGCCCAACGAGACGAAATCCTCGGCGGTGAAGGTGTGGTCGATGCGCTCGACCCCTTGTTCGATGATCGGCCCCTCGTCGAGGTCGGTGGTGACGTAATGCGCCGTCGCGCCGATGATCTTCACGCCGCGCGCATAGGCCTGATGATAAGGCTTGGCGCCTTTGAAACTCGGCAGGAAGGAATGGTGGATGTTGATCGTCCGCCACGACAGGGCGCGGCACATTTCCGGCGACAAAACCTGCATGTAGCGGGCGAGAACGACCAGATCGATATTGAGCCGATCGATCATTTCGAGAATTTTGCCCTCCTGCTTGGCCTTGGTCTCCTTGGTGACGGGCAGGTGGTGATAGGGGATGCCGTGCCACTCCACCACGCGCTGCAGGTCGGGATGGTTGGAGACGACGGCGGGAATTTCGACGGGCAGGGCGCCGGTGCGATAGCGATACAGCAGATCGTTGAGGCAATGATCGAATTTGGAGACGAGGATCAGGATGCGCGGCTTGACGCCCGCATCGTGGATTTTCCAGTCCAGCCCGAAGCGCTCGGCGACAACGGCGAAATCGTTTTTCAAATCGTCAAGCGAGATCTGTCCCGGCTTGGCGACGAACACGGTGCGCATGAAGAAACGGCCGGTTTCCTTGTCGCCGTAATGCGCGGATTCGGTGATGAACAGGTTCTGGCCCGACAGATAGCCCGAAACGGAGGCGACGATGCCGACGGCGTCGGCGCAGGAAATCGTCAGGACATAGGTTTTGGCGGCGGCGTTCATCGACAGTTCCAACCTGATTTTGAGCGTCATTGCGAGCGCAGCGAAGCCATCCACGGCTCGCGAAAGCTGGATCGCTTCGTTGCAATAACGGCGGGAGTTTTTCAGCAGTCGAGCGTGTGCAGGCGCTCCCAGCTTGAAGCGTGGCTCATGAATTCATTCCACGATTCCATCTTGAGCTTGACATAGCTGTCGACGACATCGTCGCCAAACCCCGCGCGCGCCACTTCCGACTTGTCGAACAGGCGCAAGGCGTCGAGCAGGTTGAGCGGCAGCTTTTTGACGTTCTGCACCTTGTGGCCCTCGGTATACATGTTGATGTCGAGGCGTTCGCCGGGATCGCGCAGTTGGCGATGCCGTCGAGGCCGGCCATCAGCAGCGCGGCGGGGGCGAGGTAGGGATTGGTCGCGCCGTCGAGCAACCGGAACTCGAAGCGGCCGCGCTTCGGGAATGCGCACCATGTGGGTGCGGTTGTTGCCGGTATAGGTGATGGTGTTGGGCGACCAGGTGGCGCCCGACGCGGTGATCGACGCGTTGATGCGCTTGAAACTGTTCACGGTCGGATTGAAGATGGCGCAAGGTCGGCGGCCGAATGCATCACGCCGCCGAGGAAGCGGTAGGAGAGGGGGCTCATGCCCAGCTTGCCCGCCGGGTCTTCGAACACATTCACGCCGTCCTTCCACAGGCTGCCGTGGAAATGGCAGCCATTGCCGGTCAGGTTGTTGAAGGGCTTGGGCATGAAGGTGGCGCGATAGCCCGCCTGTTCGGCCAGGGTCTTGGTCATGTATTTGAAGAAGACATGACGGTCGGCGGTCTTGAGGACGTCGTCATATTCCCAGTTCATTTCGAACTGGCCGTTGGCGTCCTCGTGGTCGTTTTGATAGGGCTTCCAGCCCAGCGTCAGCATGCTGTCGCAGATCGACTTGATGAGGTCATATTGGCGCATCAACGCCATCTGGTCGTAGCAGGGTTTTGGGTAGTCGTCGGCGGCGTCGGCGATGGCCTTGCCGTCCTTGGTCAGCAGGAAAAACTCGCATTCGACGCCGGTCTTCAACTGATAGCCGAGCGCCTTGGCTTTTTCGATCTGCTTTTTCAGCACATTGCGCGGCGCGTCGGGGACCGGTTTTCCGTCGCACATACAGGTCGGCGGCGAGCCAGCCGACTTCCGGCTTCCATGGCAATTGGATGAGGCTGTCGGGGTCGGGAATGGCGAGGGTGTCGGGATAGGCCGGCGTCATGTCGATATGGGTGGCGAAGCCCGCGAAGCCGGCGCCATTCTTCTGCATGGCGCCGATGGCGGCGGCGGGCGCGAGCTTGGCGCGCAGGCAGCCGAACAGATCGACATAGGAGATCAGGAAATATTGAATGCCTCGTTCCGCGGCGATTTTTGCAAGATCGGCAGCCATTGTGTTCCTCATCATGATACGGAGGCCAGCGCAGGGCGCCGCCGTTCGAACCTCATCAGGCTAAGCGAAAGCCGCGCCAATATCAACTAGCAAGAAACAAATTTTCATGGTGGGATAATTTCGCTCGCTTTTCTCGTTATTTTGCGCCAATTGCAGCGGGCGCGGGCCGGGAATGTTGCGAACGACGTAGGCGTCGTTCGGGGGCGGCTTTCCGCCTAAAATATTCCTGATAGGAAATAATATTTACCCATATTGACGACGCGCGCGCCCGGGGTTAGATTTAGAGTCAACCAATCCCACGAGGTTAACCGCATGTGCGGCATTGCCGGAATTTTCTTCAAGACGCCGGGGTCGAACCAGATTCTTGGAAAGTCTCTGGTCGACATGCTCGATGGATGCCAGCATCGCGGCCTCGATTTCGACCGGCTTCGCTCTCTATGAAGAGGGCGTCGAAGGCTTGCGGCTGCGCTTCATCGTCGATGACTTCGGCGAAGCCGTCGCCCGCATCCGCGCCGCCCTGACGGAGCAGAAGGCGGCGATCCTCGCCGAAAAGCGCGAAGGCGCCAGTTTCGTGGTCGATGTCGATTATGCCGGCGAAATCCGCCCCTTCGCCTATGCGATGGAACATGCCGCCAAGCTGGTCTCGATCGGCGCGTCGCTCGACATCATCAAGGATGTCGGCACGGCGCATGATCTCGACAAGATCTACCACATTGGCGACATCGCCGGTTCGCATGGCATCGGCCATGTGCGGCTGGCGACCGAGTTCGACGTCAAGCCCGAAGTCGGCGCATCCCTTCTGGGCGACCGGCTTCGCCGATGTCGCCATCGTGCATAACGGCCAGATCACCAATTACTGGAAGATGCGCCGCCGCCTCGAAGCGCGCGCCTTCGAGTTTCGCACCGACAATGACAGCGAATTGATCGCCGTCTATCTGGCCGACAAGCTGGCCAAGGGCGAGACGCTCGAACAGGCTTTGGAGGCGTCGGTCGACGATCTCGACGGGGTGTTTTCCTTCCTGGTTTCGACCAAGGACGGGATCGGCTTCGCCAAGGACCGGCTGGCCGCCAAGCCCATGGTCATGTTCGAGGATGACGGCCTCGTCGCCATCGCCTCCGAAGAAGTTTCGCTGAACCGGCTGTTTCCGGGCAAGCCCCTTTCCACCACCGAACCTGCTCCGGGGACCTTCCGCACATGGTCACGATAGATCTCAGCCAGATGCCCGTCCGCGAGGGCAACGAGGCTTTGCGCTCCGCCGCCGCGCGTGGCGAAAATATTGAAATCTTCAACCCCGACGCCCAGCACCATATCGGCGTTGGCCTCGTCGCGCCGGTCAAGGTTCGGGTGCGCGGTTCGGCGGGCTATTTCTGCGCCGGCCTGTCGCATGGCGCGGATTTCGAGATCGACTCCAATGTCGGCTGGGGCGTGGGCGACAATATGTACGCCGGTTCGGTGGTGGTCGGCGGCAACGCCAGCGCCATCGCCGGGGTGGCGCTGCGCGGCGGCGAGATCGTCATCAAGGGCAATATCGGCTCGCGCGCCGGGCAGGTGATGAAGGCCGGGACGCTGCTATGCTGCGGCAACGCCAGCTTTCTTGCCGGCTACATGATGTATGGCGGCCGCATCATCATTCTGGGCGATTCCGGCGAACGGGTCGGCGAGGACATGAGCGCCGGCGCGATATTCGTCGGCGGCCGGGTGCAGAGCCTCGGCTCCGACGCCAAAATCGCCGAGACCACGCCTGAGGACGAGGCGTCGATCCAGCAATTCCTGCAAAAATACGGCATTTCGTTTTCGGGCAAATTCACCAAGATCGTCAACGCCGGCACGAAACTGCGCTATGGCGTCAACGAGCCGATCTCCCGGCCCTTGCCCTATACGGTTTCCGATGGCGGAACCTATTGGAACGCCAAGGTCGCCGAGGACATCCACGCCAAGAGCCTGATCGGCCGCTATCGCATTCGCGGCTATGGCGCGTCGAAAGCGGTGCCGCATTTCGGCGATATCGCGCTCAAGATCGACCCGGCGAAAATTCAGGCCGCGTCGAATGCGCTGTCCCAGGTCAATCTCGCGACCAAGATCGGCGACCGCAACGGCGCCAAGCCGCTGGATCTGTCCATGCCGGTGCTGATCGCGCCGATGAGCTATGGCGCCTTGTCGAAATCGACCAAGATCGCTCTGGCCCGCGCCTCGCGCCTCGCGGGCATCGCGGAAAACACCGGCGAGGGCGGCATGTTGCCCGAGCAGCGCGCGGAGGCGGCGCAGCTGATTTTCCAGTGCCTGTCGGGACGGCTGGGCTGGAACATCCATGACATGCTCAAGGCCGACGCCATCGAGATCTATATCTCGCAAGGCGCCAAGCCCGGCCTCGGCGGCCAGCTGATGGCGAAAAAGGTGACGAAGGAGCTTGCCGCGGTGCGCGGCATTCCCGAAGGCATCGATCTGCGCTCGCCCTCGCGTCACCCCGACATCATGGGCGCCGACGATCTCGTCATCAAGGTCGAGGAATTGCGCGAAGCGACCGGCTATAAAAAGCCGATCTCGATCAAGATGGGGGCAGGGCGCGTCCGCGACGACATCAAGATCGCCTACAAGGACGGCTTCGATTTCGTCCAGCTCGACGGGCTGCAAGGCTCGACCGGCGCGGCTTCGACCGAAGTGCTGGAAAATGTCGGCATCCCCACGCTCGCCGCCTTGCAGGAGGCGCTGGACGGCTTGCGCGAGATCGACGCCAAGGGCGACATGCCGATCGTCCTGATGGGCGGCATCAAGGATGGCGTGGACGCGGTCAAGGCGCTCGCGCTCGGCGCCAGCGCCGTCGCGATGGGCACGGCGGCGATCATCGCCGGGTGGCTGCATTTCCTGCATGCAATGCCATGTCGGCAATTGCGTGGTCGGCATCGCCACGCAGGATCCCGAGCATGAGGCGCGCTACGAGATCGATGTGCAGGCGGCGGCGATCGGGCGCTTCCTCGAAGTGGTGCGCTGGCAGATCGCGGCTTTGACCAAGGCGCTCGGCCATAGCGATTTCCGCCAGTTGTCGCGCGCCGATCTGGTCGCCTTGACGCCGGAAGCCGCCGCCATCACCGGCCTGCCTTACGATCCCACCTATCGGCCCGCCGCCGAAGAACTCATTCTCACCGAGGTCGCCTGACATGGCCAGCTGCAAGCCTTTTTCCGTCGATCTGTCGCAGGACCAGAGCGGACTGCCGCATTACGAGCCGCCGCCCTGCCAGGTGGCCTGTCCCATCGGCACCGATGTCGCCTCCTATGTCGGGCTGATCTGGGAGGGCGACAAGTCGGGCGCGCTGGAGGCGATCACCGCCACCAATCCGCTGTCGGGCATTTGCGGCCGCGTCTGCGACGCGCCCTGCGAGCCGGCCTGCCGCCGCGCCAACTCCGACGGGCCCGTCGCCATTCGTGCGCTGAAACGCTGGGTGCTGGACGATCTCGGTCCGACGTTCGAGCTGCCTGCGGTCATGCCCGACAAGGCCAAGAGCGTCGCCATCGTCGGCGCTGGCCCGGCCGGTCTGACGGCGGCGCAGGACATTGCTCTGGCCGGCTATCGCGTCGATCTTTACGAGGCGCAGACCAGGCCCGGCGGCATGGCGCTATGGGGCATTCCCGATTTCCGGCTGCCGTCTTCGGTGGTCGAGGAGGACGTCAATCGCATTCTAAAACGCTGCCCCGGCATTACGCTCCATCTGTCGTCGCCTCTCGGCGACAAAGTCTTGCTCGACGATCTCGCCGCGACGCATGACGCGGTGCTGCTCGCCATCGGCGCCTCGGCGGGC
This sequence comes from uncultured Alphaproteobacteria bacterium, assembly GCA_963813955.1. Classification (GTDB taxonomy): domain Bacteria; phylum Pseudomonadota; class Alphaproteobacteria; order Rhizobiales; family Beijerinckiaceae; genus Rhodoblastus. The sequence goes on from CAWFBN010000031.1 coordinate 13,739, forward strand.
AAAAAGCTCGGGGTTCCCGGCGACGGTCTTGCCGCAGATCGTCGATGGCGTGACCTTTCTGAACTGGATCAATGGCGGCGTGCGCCCGACGCTGCCGCCGCATGTCGTGGTGGTCGGCGGCGGCGATGTCGCCATGGACGCCTGCCGCTCGGCGCAGCGCCTGCCCGGCGTCAAGAAGGTGACGGTGATTTATCGTCGCGGCCGCGAGGAAATCCCGGCCCGCGCCTATGAACTGGAAGCGGCGATCGCCGAGGGAATCGAGATTGTCTATAACGTCGCCCCGACCGCCGCGTCGACAGGTCCCGAAGGCGGCCTGATCCTCACATGCGTCAAGACGCAATTGGGCGCGCCGGGCGCCGATGGGCGCCGCGCCTTCTCGACCATCGAGGGATCGGAATTCGATATCGACTGCGGTCTGGTCATCGCGGCGGTCGGCCAGAAGGCGGTCAGCCTGGAATTGGCGCGCCACGGACTGATGGACGGCGACCGCATTTTTACCCGCGACTCCGACATGGGCACGCGGCTCGACAAGGTGTTTGCCGCCGGCGACGCCGCCTTCGGGTCGTCGACGCTGGTGCAGGCGATGTTCCAGGGTCACAAGGCTGCCTATTATGTGCTGGCGGCGCTGGAAGGCGAGCGTCATCCCGGCGCCCTATCGCACGCCCTATCGCACCCGCGCCGTGGCTGTGGCGCAGGACCCGGCGTGGGAAAAGCTGCCGTTGCAGGAGCCGAAATTTCTCGGCATCGGCCAGGATAAGTTTGGCGACGCCGAAGCGGGCTTCACCGATGTCGAAGCCCGGCAGCAGGCGGCGCGCTGCTATCGCTGCGACACCGAAACCGGCTCGGCCGATTATTCGGTCAAGACCCGCGAGGCGATTTTCGCCATGGCGCGGGTGGACGCCAAGCCCGCCGATTTCGTCCGCCTCACCCGCGAACGCCTGACGCACCGGCCCAGTCCCGAAATTCCCGGCCTCGCCACTTTCGATGAGCTGGTGTTCCTGCCCGCCAATCTGACGCGTCTGGTCATCGACCCCTATCGCGAGGCCTGCAAGGCGGCGACCGATCTCGGCCCCGGCCTCGACCTCGCCCAGCCTTTGCTGGTCGCGGGTTTTGAGCGGGCGCCCGAATCCGATCCGCGCGGCGGTGGCCGAAGCGGTGGCCGTGTCCGGCTCGGCGCATGTCGGCCGCGAGCCGCTGCCCCATTCCTCCGCCCCCTGGCTGCAAATTGTCGACGCGCCCGATGCGGGCCGTCCGGAAGCCGCCGCCCTCCTGTTGCGCATCGGCGCGACGGCGCCGGAGGCGATGCCGGTCGCGGCGAGGCCGGGGCAGTTGCGCGGTTTGATCATCACCAGCGCGACGCTGGAGCGGCTGCTGCCCTTTGCGGTCGCCCAAAAAGTCGATCTGCTCCTGCTCGACGGCTCGGGCCATTTTGGCGGCAGCTGGGCCGATCTTGCCGGCGCGCCGGACCTGTCATTGCTGACCCGCGCGGTGACCATTTTGCGCGGGCTGAAAGCCGAGGAATTCTGTCCGATCCTGTGGTTTGGCGGCTTGCGGTCGGGCAGCGATCTCGCCAAGGCGATCGCGCTTGGCGCCGACGCCGGCATTGTCGATGTGGCGGCGGGGCTGGCGCTCGGCGGCGCCATCGAGACCGGCGGGGTGGGCTTCCCGGAAACGGACGCCCCGGCGGAACGGCTGTCGGCCTATCTCAAGGCGGCGGTGTCGGAATGCTCGATGATGGCGCGCTGCACCGGCAAGACCAATGTCCACAATCTCGAGCCCGAGGATTTGCGCACGACGTCGAAACGCGCGCAGGCGGCGACGGGCATCGTGATGGCCGGACTGAAAAAGATCGCGTGATCGACGAGGCGGGGTCCAGAACCCCGTTGCTGACAAACTCGGGGTGACGCCCTCGTGGTTCGAGACGCGCCTCAAGGCGCTCCTCACCATGAGGGCTACTGCATTGAATTCAATTACAATCCTCATGGTGAGGAGGCCTTGAAAAGGCCGTCTCGAACCATGGGCAGTATTAACGGCAGACTTTTCATCAACCTGCCTAGGCCCCCGCCTCACGCTTCCCCATTGCGCGAATAAACGATCACCGAGATGAGCCGGATCGGCAGTTTTTTCAATTCTTCCGGTCCATGCGGCGCGTCGGCGTCGAAAAACAGGCTGTCGCCGGCCGACATCGGATAGAGCTTGTCGCCATGGCGATAGGTCACTTCGCCCTCGACGATATAGACGAATTCCTGCCCGCCATGCTGGAAGATCGGAAACACGTCGGAGGTTTCGGTCAGGGTCACCATGTAAGGCTCGACCACCAGCGACTTGCCGATGGAATGGCCGAGCAGGTGGTATTGATGGCCGGCGCGCGTGCCGCGCCGCTCGATCGCCAGACCCTCGCCCGCCTTGACGAAGGTCGCGTCGCGCTGTTCCTCGAATTTGCGGAAAAACGCCGTCACCGGGACATTGAGCGCCGAGGACAGCGATTGCAGGGTGCCCAGCGACGGCGAGGTGCCGCCATTCTCGATCTTCGACAACATGCCCGCCGACAGACCCGCCTGCCGCGACAGGTCGGCCACCGTCATGCCGAGTTTCATGCGAAATTCGTGCACTTGCCGGCCGATGGCGACTTCCAGCCGGCTTTCGCGCGCGCCGGTGGTCGAATGGGGATTTTGCTGCAAGTCCTTCACGGACGTTCTTCCCATTTTGCCTGTTGAACTATAGGAAAGATTTTATCCGAAGATCAAACGGCTTTTCCCAAATCCTGCTCCCGGCTGGGCGGATGCCCGAAGCGTTGCCGGTAGACGCGGGAAAAATGGCCGCTGGCCACAAAACCGCAGGCGATGGCCACCTCCACCACCGGCAGGCTGGTCTGGCGCAGCAATTTCCGCGCCCGCTCCAGCCGCAAGCCGAGATAATGCTGCGACAGGGTTTCGTGCAGATGGCTGGCGAACAGCCGCTCCAACTGGCGCAGCGTGACCCCTGCGGCGGCCGCCAGCGCCTCGCGCGACAGCGGCGTTTCGATCCGCTCCTCCATCAGCGCCAACACCCGCAAAACCCGCTCATTGGCGACGCGATAGCGTTCGCGCAATGACACGCGTTGCGAGTCCTCGCCCGAGCGCGATTGGGTGCGCAGATACCATTCGCTGACCGCCATGGCGAGATCGTCGCCGTGGCGCCGGGCGATCAGCGCGGCCATCATGTCGAAGGCGGCCAGCCCTCCGGCGCAGGTGATGCGGTCGCCGTCGAACACATAGAGCGTGCGCTCCAGCCGCAGATCGGGGAATTCCTCGATCAGTGCCGGAATATGCTCCCAGTGAATGGCGCAGCGCCGCCGCCCCAACAGTCCCGCGCGGGCAAGAATATAGGCGCCGCCCGACATGCCGCCGATGGCGACGCCGCCCGCCGCCAGCGCCCGCAGCCGCGCGAAGGTCGGCTTGTGATCGAAAATGGCCGGATTGCCGCCCGCGCAAACGAAGAGCGTATCGAGGCCGCCCGCCGACTCGAGCGTGAGATCGGGCGCGATCCTCACCCCCACCGAGGCCTCGACCGCTTCGCCATCGATGGTCAGGTTCGACCACGCATAAAGTTCGCGGCCCGCCAGCACATTGGCGGCGCGCAGAGGCTCGACCGCCGAGGCGTAGGACATGAGCGGAAAATTCGGCAACAGCAGAAAGCCGATCCGCTGCGTCTCCCCGGTCGGATCTTTATGTCGTATCTGGTTCGATAACCGTCGCATAGAGGCACGTTACCAGAGCTTCGCAGCAGCGCACCATGGGACATCGGCGGCGCCTCGGCCGCGCAAGAACACTACTCTGGAAAAACATGCGCTATTCGCTGTTCAACGTGATCGTCAACGGGCTGACCGGCAATCGCTTCACCGGCCCCGCCTGGCGCGACGCGAGCCCCAAGCCCGAATATGACGTGGTGATCGTCGGCGGCGGCGGCCACGGCCTCGCCACGGCCTATTATCTCGCCAAGGTCCATGGCTTGCGCAATATCGCCGTGGTCGAGAAGGGCTGGATCGGCTCGGGCAACGCCGGGCGCAACACCACGATTTTCCGCTCCAACTACCTGCTGCCGGGCAACGAGCCTTTCTACGAATGGTCGATGAAATTGTGGGAGGGGCTGGAGCAGGAGCTCAACTACAATGTCATGGTCAGCCAGCGCGGCATCGTGAACCTCATTCATTCCGACGCCCAGCGCGACGCCTATGTGCGGCGCGGCAACGCCATGCGCCTCGCCGGCGCCGATTCCGAGTTGCTCGACCGCGAGCAGGTGCGGAAGATGATGCCCTGGCTCGATTTCGACAATGCGCGTTTTCCGATCAAGGGCGGGTTGTTGCAGGCGCGCGCCGGCACCGCGCGGCATGACGCCGTGGTGTGGGGCTATGCGCGCGGCGCCGATCAACTCGGCGTCGATATCGTGCAAAATTGCGAAGTCACCGGTTTTTTCCGCGACGCATCGGGAGCGGTTACCGGCGTCGAGACGTCGCGCGGTCCGATAAGGGCGAAGAAAGTGGCGCTGTCGGTGGCGGGCTCGTCGTCGCTGCTGGCGCAAAAACTCGACCTGCGGCTGCCGATCGAGAGCTATGTGCTTCAGGCCTTTGTCTCCGAGGCGATCAAGCCGCTGGTTCCGGGCGTCGTCACTTTCGGCGCCGGGCATTTCTACATTTCGCAATCCGACAAGGGCGGGCTGGTGTTCGGCGGCGATCTCGACGGCTACAAATCCTACGCCCAGCGCGGCAATCTGCCGGTGATCGAGGACGTGATGGAAGGCGGCATGGCCTTGATGCCGCTGATCGGCCGTCTGCGCCTGCTGCGTCAATGGGCGGGGCTTTGCGACATGTCGATGGACGGCTCGCCGATCATCGATATCGGGCCGCTGCCCGGTCTCTATCTCAACGCCGGCTGGAGCTATGGCGGTTTCAAAGCCACGCCCGCCGCAGGCTGGTGCTTCGCCCATACTGATTGCGCGCGACGAGCCGCATCCGCTCAGCGCCGCCTACCGGCTCGACCGCTTCCGCACCGGCCATGTCATCGATGAAAAGGGAGTCGGCGCCCAGCCAAATCTGCACTGATGCAAATCACCTGTCCCTATTGCGGCGCGCGCGACGCCCAGGAATATTCCTATCTCGGCGACGCGACGCAACAGCGGCCCGACCCGGCCGGCGCCGACGCTGAAAGCGCCTTCCACGATTACGTCTATCTGCGCGACAATCCCTCGGGCGCGCAGGACGAATATTGGTTTCATTCGGCCGGGTGCCGCCGCTGGGTCCGGGTGACGCGCGACATGCGCACCCATGAGATTTCCCGCGTGCAATTCGCGTGTGACGCGGGGGCCTCGTCATGAGCCGCCTCGCTTCCGGCGGGTTGATCGACCGCGCGCAACCGCTGTGCTTTCACCTTCGACGGCAAGGTTTTGGCGGTTTTGCGCGGCGACACGCTCGCCTCGGCCCTGCTGGCCAATGACGTCAAGCTGGTCGGCCGCTCGTTCAAATATCATCGTCCGCGCGGCATTGTCGGCAGCGGGACCGAGGAGCCGAACGCGCTGGTCGAATTGCGCACCGGCGCGCGGCGCGAGCCCAATTCCCGCGCGACGACCACCGAGCTTTACGACGGCCTCGACGCGCTGAGCCAGAATCGCTGGCCCTCGCTCGATTTCGATGTGCTGGCGGTCAACAGCCTGTTCTCGCCCTTTTTCGGCGCGGCTTTTTACTACAAGACCTTCATGTGGCCGAAAGCCGCTGGGAAAAGCTCTACGAGCCGGCGATCCGCAAGGCCGCGGGTCTTGGTCGCGCGGCGAGCTCGCCGACCCCGACATTACGAGAAGGTGCAGGCCTTTTGCGACGTGCTGGTGATCGGCTCCGGCCCGGCGGGGTTGATGGCGGCGCTGGCCGCCGGCCGCGCCGGCGCCCGCGTCATCCTCGCCGAAGAGGATTTTTGTTTCGGCGGACGGCTGCTCAGTGAAAAAACCGCCATCGACGACTCAGCCCCGCTGGACTTCGTGGCCAGAAGTCTGGCCGAGTTGCAAAGCCTGCCCAATGTCCGGCTGATGTCGCGCACCTCGGTGTTCGGACTCTATGACGATTGCTATGGCGCCATCGAGCGCGTCAGCGATCATCTGCCGGTCCCCACACCTTACATGCCGCGCCAAAGATTTTGGCGGATCGTCGCCCGGCGCGCCGTGCTGGCGGCGGGCGCCATCGACCGGCCCATCGTCTTCGGCGGCAATGACCGGCCGGGCGTCATGCTGGCCGCCGCCGTGCAAAGCTATGTCAATCGCTTCGCCGTCGCGCCCGCCAAACGCATGGCCTTCTTCGCCAATAACGACGCGGCCTGGATTGCGGCCTTCAACCTGCGCGACGCGGGTGGCGAGGTCGCGGCGATCATCGACACGCGTCCCGACATCGCCAACGCCTTGCGGCGGGCGCGCAAAAGCGCGGCATTCGGGCGATCCTCGGCGGCGAGGTTTTCGCCACAGTCCCGGCAAGACGCTCGCCTCCATCGAGGTTTTCGCCAAGTGGCCGGACCGAACGTCTCGCCGTGGATGGTCTGGCCATGTCGGGCGGGTTTTCGCCGAATGTCCATCTGACCTGCCATCATGGCGGCAGGCCGGTATGGAACGAAGACATCTGCCGCTTTTACGCCGGGCAAATGTCCGCCCGGGCTGACGGTGGCGGGGGCGGCTTCCGGCGCCTATGCGCTTTCCGCCTGTCTGGCCGAGGGGCGCGAGGGAAGGCGCAGCGGCCGCGACCGACCTTGGCTTCGCCGCCCCGAATTTAACCTGCCCAAAGCCGTCGACGCGCCAAAAAGCCTGTCAGCCTTCTGGCATGTCGCGCGCTCCAAAGGCATGGCTTTCGTCGATTTCCAGAACGACGTGAAGGACAAGGACATTGGTCTGGCGGCCAAGGAAGGCTTTCGTTCGGTCGAACATCTCAAGCGTTACACCACGCTCGGCATGGCGACGGATCAGGGCAAATTGTCCAATCTTCCCGGCCTCGCCATTCTGGCCGAAAAAACTCGGCAAGAGCATTCCCGAAACCGGCGTGACGATTTTCCGTCCGCCGTGGGCCCCCGGTGGCTCTGGGCGCCTTTGCCGGTCATCATCGCGGCGGCGATTTCCGCCCGGCGAGGATCACGCCGACCCATGCGCTCGCCGAAGAATTGGCGCGGTGTTTGTCGAGGCGGGGCCGTGGCTGCGCGCCGCTTATTTTCCGCGCAAGGGCGAAACCGATTGGCAGGAGACGGTCAATCGCGAGGTGCGGGCGGTGCGCTCCGGCGTCGGCCTGATCGACGTTTCGACTTTCGGCAAGATCGACCTGCAAGGCCCCGATGTCGGGACGCTGCTCGACCGCGTCTACATCAACATGTTTTCGAGTCTCGCGCCGGGCAAGGCGCGCTATGGCGTGATGCTGCGCGAAGACGGTTTCGTGATGGATGACGGAACCACGGCGCGACTGTCGCAGGATCACTGGGTGATGACCACCACCACCGCCAATGCGGCTCAAGGTCAGCCAGCATCTCGAATTTGCGCTCAGGTGTTGTGGCCGGACCTCGATGTGCGCATGGCGTCGGTCAGC